>JAIEDW010000029.1 GCA_029067805.1 Lachnospiraceae bacterium | reverse complement strand
TTCCTCGGGATTTCCAAAATAGCACCTCTGTTTCCGCTTGTTACAAGCTCTCTGTATCTTGCAAGATAGCCTGTCGTAATCTTTGGTTCTCTCGGCTGCCAATTTGCTTTGCGCTTTGCAAGCTCCTCATCGGAAACCTTTACATTCAGCGTACACTCGGGGATATTGATTGAAATGATATCTCCTTCCTCCACCAACGCAATCGGACCGCACACAGCAGCTTCCGGCGAAACATGACCGATGGACGCACCGCGCGACGCACCAGAAAACCGTCCGTCCGTAATCAATGCAACGGTTGAACCAAGTCCCATACCTGCGATCGCCGATGTAGGATTTAACATCTCTCTCATTCCGGGGCCACCTTTGGGACCCTCATAGCGGATTACTACAACATCTCCCGCAACAATCTTTCCGCCCTTAATCGCCTCGATCGCATCTTCCTCGCACTCAAACACACGTGCGGGACCTTCATGCACTAACATCTCGGGGACAACTGCCGATCGTTTTACAACGCTTCCGTCCGGTGCAAGATTTCCTTTTAATACTGCAAGTCCACCTGTTGTGCTGTACGGATTGTCATTCGGTCGGATAACCTCGGGATTTTTGTTTACCACACCCTTTATATTTTCTCCAATTGTCTTTCCCGTAACCGTCATACAATCTGTTTTTAAAAGACCAAGTTCCGAAAGCTGATTCATCACGGCATACACGCCGCCCGCCTCATTCAAATCCTCCATATAAGTCGGACCTGCCGGCGCCAGATGGCAGAGATTCGGTGTCTTTTCACTAATCTCGTTGGCAAATCCAATCTCAAAATCAAAACCGATTTCGTGCGCAATCGCCGGAAGATGCAGCATAGAATTCGTTGAACATCCAAGTGCCATATCAACCGTAAGCGCATTTAAAATAGCGTCCTTCGTCATAATGTCGCGCGGGCAGATATTTTTCTTTAACAGTTCCATAACCGCCATTCCCGCATGTTTTGCAAGCTTAATTCTCTCGGAATATACTGCTGGGATCGTACCGTTGCCCTGCAATCCCATTCCGAGCGCCTCAGTAAGACAGTTCATGGAATTTGCAGTATACATACCAGAGCAAGAACCGCATGTCGGACATGTCTTGTTTTCAAACTCGCACACATCCTCCTCACTCATTGTACCTGCGGCATAAGAACCGACTGCCTCAAACATAGACGAAAGGCTTCTCTTTTGTCCCTTGACATGTCCCGCAAGCATCGGACCGCCCGATACAAACACGGTCGGTACATTGATTCGTGCTGCCGCCATCAAAAGCCCCGGAACATTTTTATCACAGTTAGGCACCATCACAAGCGCATCAAACTGATGTGCTAATGCCATCGCCTCTGTCGAGTCCGCGATCAAATCTCGTGTCACAAGAGAATACTTCATACCAATATGTCCCATTGCAATACCGTCACACACTGCGATTGCCGGAAATACGACGGGTACGCCGCCTGCTTCCGCCACGCCGAGTTTTACGGCATTGACAATTTTATCCAAATTCATATGACCGGGCACAATTTCATTATAGGAACTAACAATACCAACCATTGGCTTGTTCATTTCCTCTTCCGTAAACCCAAGTGCGTTAAAAAGACTTCTGTGTGGCGCCTGCTGCATTCCCTTTTTTACATTATCGCTTCTCATTTTATAACCATGCTCCTTTCTCAGCCTGTAATCTCTATCCTTTAAATGCGTTCCGCAATCAAATCACCCATCTGTGCTGTGCCAATCTGCGTCACATCCCCGCGTTTCTTCTCATCCTGCGGCATAATGTCAATCGTGCGGTAACCCTCTTCAAGTACTTGCTTTACAGCCGCCTCAATCGCATCTGCCTCTTTGTCCAAATCGAACGAATACCGCAGCATCATCGCCGCACTCAAAATCGTCGCAATCGGATTGGCAATTCCTTTTCCCGCAATATCTGGTGCCGAACCGCCGCTCGGCTCATAAAGTCCAAACTTTGTATCATTCAAACTTGCAGAAGAAAGCATTCCAATTGAACCCGTCACCATGCTCGCCTCGTCCGATAAAATATCGCCGAACATATTTTCGGTCAGTATCACATCAAACTGCTTTGGATCTTTTACAAGCTGCATCGCGCAGTTATCAACAAGCATATGCTCCAAAGTCACTTCGGGATAATCCTTTGCAACCTCCTCAACGACCTTTCTCCAAAGTCTTGATGAGTCCAACACGTTTGCTTTGTCAACACTCGTAACCTTTTTTCTACGCTTCATCGCAATCTCAAAACCCTTAATTGCAATTCGTCTGATTTCATGCTCCGTATATGTAAGCGTGTCAACCGCCGTCATCACGCCGTCAATCTCTTTTGTGCTACGCTCGCCGAAATAAAGTCCTCCTGTCAGTTCGCGCATAATCATCATATCAAATCCGCTACCGATAATGTCATCTCTTAACGGACATGCCTCTTTGAGTTCTTCATATAAATATGCAGGTCTTAAATTCGCAAAAAGATTTAATTCCTTCCTAAGCTTTAACAAACCTGCCTCCGGTCTCAAATTGGGCGGCAGTTTGTACCACGGAGAAGTCGCGGTATTTCCTCCAATTGAACCCATCAGCACCGCGTCAGCGGCTTTCGCCGTCGCAATCGCCTCCTCCGTCAACGGTTCTCCACACGCGTCAATCGACACGCCTCCCATAAGGATATCTTTATAAGAAATATTATGACCAAACTTTTCCGCAACTTTATCTAATACCTTTTTTGCCTCTGCTACGATTTCAGGACCAATCCCATCGCCCGGTATACATACAATATTCAAATTCATTTTTAATGCTCCTTCTTTTCGTCAATCCTTATTCAGCATCCGGTTTTTCCACCTGCTCAATCGCCGCCTTCTTCATCGGAATACGGCAGTTCTTGTTGTTTCCGAACTCTACGATAACATCATCATCGGTAACGTCAATTACGATTCCGTAAAAGCCGCTTGTGGTGAGAATACTGTCACCTACCGCAACGGCGTTGACGAGAGCCGCTTTCTTTTTCTGTTCCTTCTTCTGCGGACGTATCATGATAAAGTAAAGAATAGCAAACCATACCACAATCATAACAAGGGAAAGGGAACTTGCCATTCCTGTACCCGCCGCTGCTGCCTCTGCCTCTGTTAATAATAAATTCATTCTTTTATCTTCCTTTCTTTATGTATCTGTTCTTATTCAATAAGGCGCCCCGTGAAACGAGCCGACGTTTGATATACACTGAATATAATACACAGATTTTGCCAATACATCAAGTAAAATATTCATAAACCGCAAAAGATTCATTCACCGTGTTCCATATTTTCCAGCTTGCGTTTCTTATATGCCATAAATTCTCCCGCATCAAGCGCATCTCTGATTTCCGTCATCATCGTATTGTAAAAATACAGATTGTGAAGCACACAAAGCCGCATTCCAAGCATTTCCTTTGCTTTTAACAGATGACGCACATACGCCCTTGAGTAGCGTCTGCATGCCGGGCACTGACACCCCTCCTCGATCGGTCGCTCGTCAAGCTCGTACTTCGCGTTAAATAAATTAATCTTTCCGTGATTTGTATACAAATGACCGTGTCTGCCGTTTCTTGAAGGGTATACACAATCAAAAAAGTCAATGCCGCGCTCCACTCCCTCCAGAATATTTGACGGCGTTCCGACTCCCATCAGATAAGTCGGCTTGTCCTTCGGAAGATACGGCACGGTTTCTTCCAAGATATAATACATCTCCTCATGCGTTTCACCCACAGCAAGTCCGCCCACTGCGTAACCGTCAAGTTCCAGTTCCGCGATGCGTTTTGCATGTTCAATTCGGATGTCCGAAAAAATTGCGCCCTGATTGATACCGAAAAGCATTTGACTTTTGTTGATGGTATCCTCCAGCGCGTTCAACCGCCTCATTTCGGTCTTACAGCGTTCCAGCCAGCGTGTCGTGCGCTCCACGGAATTTTCCACGTACCGCCGCTCTGCCTTGCTCGGAGGGCACTCGTCAAACGCCATCGCAATCGTTGACGCGAGATTCGACTGAATCTGCATACTTTCCTCGGGTCCCATAAAAATCTTTCTGCCGTCAATATGAGAGTTAAAATACACGCCCTCTTCCTTAATCTTTCGAAGTCCCGCGAGGGAAAACACTTGAAACCCCCCCGAATCAGTAAGAATGGGCTTATTCCACGACATAAATTTGTGAAGTCCGCCCAATTTCTTAATCGTTTGATCTCCTGTCCGCACATGCAGATGATATGTGTTGGAAAGCTGCACCTGCGTGCCGATTTCCTCTAAATCAGCAGTAGATACAGCACCCTTAATCGCGGCAACTGTACCTACGTTCATAAATACGGGAGTCTGGATCGTACCGTGCACAGTAGTAACCTGTGCTCGCTTGGCACGTCCCTCCTGCTTTAATATTTGATACATTGTAATCCCCTATCTGTTCTTTTTCTCCAAGTCCTCGAGAAACTCCTCCAAGGTGATATCTCTTTCCATGATATTTTCGGCAGCCACTTTGCCTACATAACGAAAATGCCACGGCTCATACTGAATACCTGTAATATATTCCTTTCCGAGCGGATAACGCAAAATGAATCCGTATTCGTCACAGTGCTCCTTCAGCCAGAGTCCCGCTTTTGTTTCGCCAAAGCCCTCGTCAAGCGAATAATAAGAACTGCTGATAATATCCAATGCCAGACCAATCTGGTGTTCGCTTGCACCCGGAACAGTTACTGTCATTGACGCAAGTTTATATGCCTCTAAATAGGAATGTCCTTTTTCCATATACGAATCGATCTTACGATTGAAAAGCACAGTCTGTCTGTTGTAATCTCTGTACGGCGAGCAAACCATCAAATTGATTCCGTCCGCTTTCGCCGCCTTCATCATTTCCGTGAGGTCATCAATAATCCTTACATCGCATTTCATCTTGCCCTTGATTGTACCGAGCGTAAACGTATAATCGTCTGGAACGGGGTGCTGCTTATTGACAAGCACAAGCTGCCAGTCGTCCGGCGAAAGACTTGTAAGAGAAGAACTTGTCGCTTTATCCACATTTTTGGTCACTTCATTTGCCGCAAGAAAATCATCGAGCGAATATTGGTCAACATCCTCCATCGCCACATCAAGTTCCTTGTTATCATATCCCACAAGCACATCATCATCGTCAATCACGTCGTCGGCCGATAAATTAAATGTTGTCGGCACATATTCATAATTTTCCTGTATCTCCGCCCACTCCGCCGAGCCAGATATCATGCCAAGCCGCTCCTGCGCAGACAAAAAGGAAAAGCTGCTGCTTGCTACAAAAAATATCAAAACAGCAAAAACACTGACAAAACGTTTTGTGTTTCTCACAAAATAATTGGCCGTGTTATAAAAAATGACAACCAGAACCATATATGCCATAAGAGGCAGCTTCATGTATCTGTGCTCTTTTATTTTTTGTTTGATCTTTGCAATCGTGTTTTCCTTCCATGTCCTGTTCATTTTATTCTCCCCTGTCACTGACAGTAATCCAAATCAATCCGTTTTTCATTTTATAAATAATACCGTAAAATTTCTTTATTAATATGCCCAAAAATAAAATTACGGCGCATATTAAACCTAAGTTTCCATTTACAGAATACCACAAAATTTTATCTTTTGCACTAAAATTCGCTAAAATCCCAAGAATTTCAAAAAAGAATGTCTGATAAAATAACATTCGTCACAAAAAATATCATAATTCTTGATTTTGCATACCTATACACTTATAATAATATATGTAATTTTCAATTTATGCAATATCTAAATGCGCATAATTGCACATTTTTTTAGAAAGGGGCAGCAAAATGTCAGGTTCTACATTCGGAAATCTGTTTCAAATCACAACATGGGGGGAATCGCACGGCGCAGCGCTCGGCGTTGTCGTGGATGGCTGTCCTGCGGGACTGGAATTGACTGCGGAGGATATTCAGAGTTTTCTCGACAGGAGAAAACCCGGCGCCACAAAATTCGCCACACAGCGCAAGGAAGCCGATGAAGCGGAAATTTTATCCGGCGTTTTTGAGGGAAAAACGACTGGAACACCCATCTCAATCCTCGTTCGAAACACCTCGCAGCGCTCGTCAGACTACAGCGAAATCGCTTCATACTACCGCCCCGGTCACGCCGACTATACTTTCGATCAAAAATACGGATTTCGCGATTATCGCGGCGGCGGACGTTCTTCAGGACGTGAAACGATCGGGCGTGTCGCCGCTGGTGCCATCGCCTCTAAGTTGCTTGGTCAGTTTGGTATCTCCGTGACAGCCTACACTTACGCAATCGGTGATATCGAGATTGACATGAAAAATTTTGACTTAGACGAAGCAAGAAATAACCATACGGGAATGCCCGACAAAGAAGCTTCGGAAAAAGCTGCGCTCTATTTAAAGGAATGCATGGAAAAACTTGATTCCGCAGGCGGCGTTGTCGCATGTTCCGTTAAAAATATGCCCGCCGGAATCGGTGAACCCGTATTTAATAAACTGGATGCCAATCTTGCCAAGGCAATTATGTCCATCGGCGCGGTAAAATGCGTTGAAATTGGTGACGGTGCGTTGGCGGCCAAGGCAAACGGCTCCTCCAACAACGACGGCTTTCGCATGGACAACGGAAAAATCACCAAAACGACAAACCACGCAGGCGGCATTTTGGGTGGCATCAGCGACGGCTCCGAAATTCTATTAAAAGCATACTTTAAGCCAACACCCTCTATTTTTCAAGAACAGCAGACCGTAAACAAAAACGGTGAAGACATTACCGTAAAAATAAAAGGAAGGCACGATCCGATTATCGTGCCCAGAGCTGTTGTTGTTGTTGAAGCAATGACCGCTATTACGATTGCTGATCTTCTGCTTCAAAATATGACTGCAAGATTAGATAAGATCAAGGAATTTTATGATTGAAGCTCATAAAACAAAATACGGTTTCCTTCTTTGATTTTCATCTCTTTGCCATTCATCACAATACAATTATTTTCCAAATCTACAGTAAAGAACGTCATTGTATCGGACTCATGATTTAAGCTTACAAGATGTTTACTATCAGGAAACAGCACAGCATCTTTCGGATACTCCCCACTGATTGGGAGGCAGAACAGCATTGATAAAGTGCCCTCTTTTTTATCGATTTCATAGAGGGCTACGCTGTTTTCCCCTGCATTTGAAGCGATAACAAATTTTCCGTCAAGGGAAATATTTAACGTGCTTGCCGCCACACCCTTTACATCATAATTTTCAGTCGTCGGAATTGTCTGTATCAAGTCAAAGAACGGTTGGTCATTCTCCTCATGATACTCATACACGTCAATGCAGTTTTTCAGCTCGCCGATGACATACATAAAACGTCCGTCATTCGTAAATTTGAGATGACGCGGAGCCGACTCCAGATCGCATCGGATTACATCAACCTGGCGCAGTGTACCGCGCTCATGATCCAACCGATAAATATTGATATAGTCAATTCCCAAATCTGCGGCACAGAGAAACTTGTTGTCATTCGTCATCTTAACACAGCTTATATGCGGTCTGAAACTACGCTCCGCTATGCTTCCAAGTCCTTTATGGAACACTTCTCCCGTAATCTCGCCAACCTCTCCGGTATCGGGATTCAAGCGCAGCACTGTGATTTTTCCGTCATGATAGCCTGCGCAGAACAAAAATTTATCTTCATAATCCGTCGAAAGATAACAGCCTCTCATACCATTTATATGCGCTCTATTAACTTGCTCGAGTCCGCCGTCTTTTAAAATCTTATAACATTCAACGCCAAAATCGGTAATTGCATAGAGAAATTTTCGATTGTGCGCAAGCGTAATATAAGACGCATTCGTTATCGCAACCTCATCTTTCAAAGTAAGTCTTCCATGCTTCATATCCACATCAAAAATCTTGATTCCGTTCTTGTCGTCTTCCTTTGTGTAAGTAGACACATAGGCGATATACTTTTTTGCCATGCTCGTTTCCTCCCTATCGAATCAAACATTGGCACGTTTTGCGCGCCTTAAGAAAAAGCGCAGTATGAACTGCGCTTAAGCTTCCAAAGGGACTCGAACCCTCGACCTACTGATTACGAATCAGTTGCGCTACCAACTGCGCTATGGAAGCAATTATCGGTACTGTAAGTTCTTTTACAGTACCGATATATCTTATCACAACTAAAAAATCATTTCAATAGTTTTTTTAGAATCTCTTAATTTTCTTTGTCGTATTTTTTTCAAACTCGACTTCGCGCACCTTGATTTTGGTCACACGCTTATAGAGCGGCGCATTCTGATTATATGTATCGATAATCTTTTGCAATGCCGCCGGAATATCCTTGATTTTCTTCTTCGTGGCATATTCATAATCGGGAAAAATCTCCGCCTCAATCACATTCTCGCTCTCGCGCACGAGAACCTCCTGCACCAGACGGTCTTCTCCAAGCTTATTTTCAATCTCCTCGGGAGAAACATTCTCTCCGTTCGGTGTGATAATCAGATTTTTCTTCCTACCCGTCAAGAATACAAAGCCGTCTTCATCAACATAGCCCAGATCTCCGGTCTTTAACCAGCCGTCAACCAGTGTTTCTGCTGTTTCTTCGGGCATATTATAATATCCCTGCATTACGCTCGAGCCTTTTACCCAGAGCTCTTCGTCAACGACCTTCGCCTCACAGTTGGGCATCAGTTTACCGACAGAACCGTCCTTCATATATGTACCGTAATTTGTACTGATTACAGGAGCACACTCCGTCATACCGTAGCCTTGCCATATTGTAATGCCATACTTCTGAAACAGTTTCAGATATGCGGGATTTAAGTACGCACCGCCACTGCAGATTGTATGGAACTGCTTTCCGAATACCTTTATCTTGACAAGCGGCGCCGGAATCAATGCCGCTTCCTCCAACTTTTTGGCAAGTGTTTCAATCATTAACGGTACCATCAGAATCATGTTCGGCTCAAACAGTTTGATATTCTTTGCCACACGAAGTAAAGAATCGTTAATGCAAATGACCGAACCGATAGAAAGCCCTTTTAAAATGTCCATACTCAGACAATATGCATGATGAATGGGAAGGACACTCATTACTACCATTCCAGGTTCCAGTCCCATGTCAAGGCAGGTTGCGTTCTCCGCAAGATTTCTGTGCGTCAGCATAACGCCCTTGCTCTTTCCAGTCGTTCCTGAAGTAAACATAATCGTAGCAAGCTGCTCCGGCTGCGGTTGATAATCAAAGCCGGCGCTCTGTGCGCCAATCAGCTCCCACATTGCATGAGCTCCCTCGATTCCCTGTGGTGTGCTCATACAGATGATATGCTTTAATTTTCCGCACTCCTTTGACGCAAGCTCCGCCACGTTTGCTTTCGTTTCATCATAAACAAGTGTTGTAGCATCCGCACGGTCAATCAGTTCACACAAATCCTCTGCCGGGAGATTCGCGTCCAAGGGCACTACCACGCTGCCGCTGTTTGCAGTTCCAAAATATGCAACAACCCACGAATACGATGTCGTTCCGATTACAACAATATGCTTTCCCTGCTCTCCTAAAGCCGCAAGCGCTGCTGAAAAACATTCACTGTCCTCTCTTAACTGCCGGTATGTTTTACTCTCTATCGCTGTCGCTTTTTTACCGCTCTCGTCCGCGCCTTTCACCTTATAACGAAACGCATCCTGTGTGCTGTATTCCTTCTCCGCTGCCACAAGCAGCTCGCGTATGGTACTCATTGTATTATTCATATTGAATCTCCAATCTGATTGACCTATTCAGTCAAACCTTTTAATGCAACTTCCCACTGGTATCAATAAAACCTACTGCAATTTTTCCAGATAATCAACAGCTTCCTGTACAGTACGGATATTTGCCGCTTCTTCTGGATTAACCTCCACGTCAAGCTCGTCCTCAATCTCGCCAAGCATACTCATAAAGTCAAAAGAGCTAAATCCCAAGTCTTCCATAAAACGTGACTCTGGCTTGATGTCCTCCTTTTTCACTTCCACATAATTTGTAATCAGTTCCACTAATTTTTCAAACATTTTCTTAACCCTCCATTTTTGATAAGCATTGCAAACCTTCGCTATTATTGTGCAGTATCTATCCTGCTACCATTATTTTAACGTAACAACCGTTCTTACACAAGCTTAATAATATCGCCAATTTTCAAGTCCGGATTTTCAATTCCCTTGAACATGATCTTGCACATATAGTAATAGAACAGCTCAAGCGTTTCTCTGCTATATGCCTTAACTTGATGTTCAAAACTAAAGTCTAAGCCGTTGTCGTCCGGTCTGTGCATTACCGTAAGGTAAAGATTACCTCCATAGTAGCCATTGCCGTATCGTTTTGTCTTATAGCGAATATCACCTAAGTCAACCAACCCTTTCTCACGCAGCGTAGCCGGTTGATATGTGAGCGCCATCGTTTCATAGCCCATGCCTGCGGGATATTGATAAACCTCCCGCTCATAGTTCATGCATTCCACAGGATCATAGTTTACATAACGGAACGTTTCATTCTGCTTGTCCCTGATTTCAAAAATCCCTTCCAAGAAGGTCTTATCTTCCGGAATGATTGTTCGAAACGGCAAACTGTGAATACGCGTACCGCCGGATTTCTTTTCCGAAAGGGTCGCTCTGCGGGCATATGCAACCATCAAGGAAACATCATCACAGTTGTTCATCTTCTGCAGATACGTACGAATGCCCATAAGCAGCAGACATTGCAGTGAAACATGCTGCTCCTCACAGAATGTCATAAGACGCTTTGTCGGCTCTCCCTCCAAATGGAAAATGTCGATTGCCGCTTTGAAATCACCGGATGTCGTCGGTGCAGCCCGAAGATTCGGATTGCCGGTAGCTCTCCTTGCCTGGTCCAACGATTTCTTGCCCTCAATACCATTATAAATCGGTTCCGGCGCTTCGAACATCTTATGGAAGTATTCTCTGTCCCTTTCCTGTGCCTTACTGCCAGCTTCGTATGCGAAATCTTTCTCAAGCTGCTCTACGTAAGAACGCGTATCCGCGGGATACGGTACATTCTCAAAGTTCGCGCTACAATACAGTTCAATGACATCTTTCATAAATCCGATCAGTGACTGTGCATCGAGAAATCTGTGATCTCCGACAAGAAACATTCCCTCAAAACCGTCCGGAGTCTTGATAATGACAACCTTGTTCATCGGCTCGTCCTGTCCAAACGGAACGCGTGTCCACTTCGTCATCTCGTCATCCGCCTCTTCCATCGTCTTACCGGAAAAGTCTACAAACTCGATTTCACGTTCCTCTTTATCTACGATATACTGATACCATGTTTTCTCTTTCTCATCATACACAAGACGCGCGCGCATGGATTCATTACGCTCATATGCCTTGTATATTGCCTTGCGAAGTTCCTCAATGTTCAGTTCAAACTCTATGGTAAGACTGCTTCCGACATTGAGAATCTCCTTTCCCGGACAATAATCGGAATAATAAAAGTGGTATTTTTGCGCGGCTGTCAATGGGTATGTCTTATATCCTTTTCTTGTTTTCATCAAGTTCTCCCTTCATTTGACCACAATAGTCAACTACATGATTTCTTCAAAAAACTCTGTCATTGCCTGTTCATACTTCTCCATATCCTTGTAATAGCTCTCCGCATGTGCAGCGCCGTCAATAATCAGCTTTTTCTTTGGGGAAGCACAGCAGTCGAAAATCTCATCACACATTTTGCACGGAACAAACGTATCATTAGAACCGTGAATGAATAAAATGGGCACCTTTGCCTTTGCCACCTCGCGCTTTGCATTGCACTCGTCCATACCATAGCCCGCAAGCTTTTTATTCACGAGATCCGCACCCGGAATTACGGGAAACGCGGGAAGGTGGTACATGGAATTGAGCACATGAGTAAACACTTCCTTCGGGGAAGTAAAGCCGCAGTCCGAAATAATGCCTTTCACCTGTGCCGGCAGCTCCAAGCCGCTTGCCATCAACACTGTCGCTCCGCCCATTGAAGTCCCGTGAAGCACGATTTCAACGTCCCCGTCAAGTTCCTGTATCACCCAGTCGATCCACACAAGCACGTCTTTTCTGTCAAGGCAGCCAAAACCGATATATTCGCCTTCGCTCTGTCCATGCGCTCTCGCGTCGGGTAAAAGCATTGCATAGCCCCTTTTAAGGTAATAGTCCGATAATCCGATGTAGTCTGACATTCCCTGACTGGTGTATCCATGAAAACAGATTGCCACCTTTTTCTTTTCCACATTTTTATCAATCGCTGGAAAATACGTTGCGTGAAGTTTTAATCCGTCGAATGCGATCTGATGTACATCTTTGTGCTCCTGTGACAGCATAAACTCTTTTCGTTTCTCCAACAGCGGTCCATACTGTGACCAGTCCGTACCGGACATTTTCATGGTACGTTCTACTTTCGCATTATTACGTTTCATTGTTCTTCTGTAAAAATAAGCCGTTTCACCTACGCCTACCGCCGCAAGCGCACCAAGGCATGCCATGGCTTTTTTCAGTTTTCCCATTTTATAACGTCCTTCTTTCCTACTTATTTTTTCTTCTCTTCCTTTTTTGCCGCTTTTTTAGCTTCTTTTGCTTCCTTCTTTAGCTGTTTCTGCTTTTGCTGAATAATCTCATTCAGTCGTAAAGCTTTGTCAATGTTTCCTTCCACCCTGAGCTTCTGATTGGTAAATGCCCATACCGGATCCATCTTACCATCCGCAATCTTAATCAGCACGTCCGGCGCGCAGATAAACATCGCATCTCTGTCGTAATATTCATACGGCTCGACATAAAGCTGTCCGTCTTTTACCTCGACATAAAAAGCACCGCCGGCTTCCTCGTCCTCGATGTCAAACTCAAATGCCAGGTGCTCATGAATGTCACTCACATCCGCTCCCATAAATTTCCCTTTGATTTCAAAAAATAAATCTGTGTACGTCATAACTTCCTCCATCATTTTGATCCGGGCAATGTCTAAAACAATGTCCAAACAACTTTTTTCAATATTTTTCGACTTGCGGTCGAATTTATTTACCCTAAGACTAACACATTTTTCGACCAACGGTCAAGCATATTTCTTCCAAATTTATACCAAAATTTTCCTGTTTTTTATGGCACTATTTATGATTGTTCCATTCGAATCCATGTGCTATACTATTCGCGTAAGCACTGCATACAAGATACATTTCAGAAAGGTGGCTTATACATGCCCGACACAAAAAAATACGACATCATATTAGATGCGCTCCAAAAACTTCTGGAAGAAAAAACAATCCAAACGATCTCCGTCAGCGAAATTGCACAGAAAGCCGGAATCGGAAAAGGAAGCATCTATTACTATTTTCCATCCAAGGACGCCATCTTAGACGCCCTTATCGAGCGCAGCTACGAAGCGCCCCTTTCAACGGCAAAAAATCTGGCGGCACAGACAGACATTCCGCCATTTACCCGCATGGCAATGCTCTTCCAGGCATGTCAGAATTCTTCGGTATTTATCAAGCAAAACGGTGCTTCCTCCGATTATGAAAGTGCGCAGAAATTCGCCTTTCTGCATCATAAATACTTATCGCATGTCATTTCAAAACTAAAGCCCGATTTAACGGAAATCATAAAGCAGGGAATCGAAAGCGGTGAAATCCATTTTGACCACCCTGCCGCACTTGCAGAAATTGTATTGATCGTGCTTGCCGTAAAATTCGATAATTCCCTGTTGCCTTCTTCTCCCAAAGAAACGGAGGAAACAATGCGCGGACTGGTCGCATTGCTGGAAAAGGGCACGGAGGTAATACCTGGAACACTTAGTTATCTGACATTAACACCGTATATTTCATAGTCACACAAACGAATAAAGATGCAAGGTCTTAACACTACACCAAGACCTTACATCTTTTATTTTGTAATTACTACTATTCTTTTATGATTCTGTAAGTGGCAATTACCTACCTTCATATAATCTGAACCGGGCAAAACCTTACTCCTCTGCGCTCTGCTCCTTAATGTGCAAATCCACCTGAGTAAACGGTATCTCTATCATTGCCGCATCAAGTGCAAGCTTCGCATTCTCAAGAAGCCGCCAACGCACCTCCCAATACTTTGCATTTTCGCAGAAGCATCTCATTCCCAATACAACAGCACTGTCTGCGAGATCATCCACAAACACAAAAGTCGGTTCTTCATGCAGTACACCAGCATCTTGTTCCATCACTTCCCCAAGCACAGCCTTTGCCTTTTTCAAATCTGCATCATAGGCAATTCCAACCTTCAAATCCACACGCCTTATCGGTGCAAACGACGCGTTTGTGATCGAATTGTTTGCAAGGCTGCCGTTTGGAAGTACGACTACTTTTCCGTCAACCGTTTCCAGCCTTGTGTAAAAGATGCCGATTTCCTTTACAGTTCCTTCCGTGCCGTGCGCCAATTCCGCAATAAAATCGCCCACCTTAAAAGGCTTTAACATCAAGATCAACACGCCGCCCGCAAGATTGCTTAAACTTCCCTGTAAGGCAAGACCGATCGTGACACCGGCAGAACCCACCAAGGCAACCACGCCTGTCGCATCAAATCCAAAATTGCCTGCAATGATCAGAATCAGCAATCCATACAAAACGACCTTTATCAGTCCGTCAAGGAATTGAATCACTCCCGTTTCTGCACTTGCCCGTTGCAGCGACTTTTTCGTTATTTTCCGTATCAGCTTGATCAGTTTTGAACCCACGAAAAACAACACTGCGGCAACCACGACACGCACACCAAGACCAAGCGCTTTCTCGGGAAGTGTATCCATATATCTCTCCAGCGCGTTCAAATCTCTGCTTATTTGCTCTATATCAATTTCCATATCTGTTATCAGCATATATTTCTATCTCATTTCTACAATGTATTCACACTAATATATTTGATGATTAAAAATCACCAATTGTATGTATAAAAAGTCCGCTTCGCAGCTTCGGCTCAAACCATGTGGATTTGGGTGGCATCAAAAGACCCGCATCGGCAACCGCAAACAGTTCGTGAATTGATGTCGGATACATTGCAAAGGCCACCGCACAATCCGTCTTTACGCGCCGTTCGAGTTCTTCAATCCCCCTAATTCCTCCGACAAAATCAATGCGTTTATCGATTTTAGGATCGTCAATTCCAAGTACGGGTGCAAGAATATGATCTTGTAAAATCGCCACATCCAGTCCGTTTACGGGATCTTCACTTTTATACTGCGCTTTTGTCTTCAGTAAATAC
>JAIEDW010000289.1 GCA_029067805.1 Lachnospiraceae bacterium | reverse complement strand
CTTAAGTCATGGCGCAGCTTATAGCTGTGCTCCAGACGCTCATGAATTCTACGGTACTGCTCGTCACGAATATCCATCTGATAGACAGTCTGCATATATTTTTCGTTTGTAAGCTGTTTATCATGTGCCAGGGAATACATTTTAAAAACCACGCCGTATAAGATAAACACAATCAGAAACAGGGTAACAAACAGCAAAAAAGCAAGTGGCTGCATAGTAAGGTAAGAAAAGCTGACATAGGAAAAAACGCCGGCAAGCAGGAGAAACAAAAACAGTGACAGGAAGCCCAGATAACCGTTTTCCTTTGCGTTCATGCCGTCTTCCACAGGCATATAAAAATGCTTCAGAAACAGACACAAAGCAGATACGGCAATCGCATGGACAATCGGTGACACCACAAGGGCGTAACCGCTATAGAGAGGCCATTCAACGGCTCCCGGCAGGTGATAGCCGATGTAGCTGGAGATTGAAGCAGTGAATAGAGCGCTTATCAAGGCAAAGGAAATGACAAATACTTTTTTTTGCCAGTCTGTCTTTATGGCATACAGATACCAAAAAAAGCACGGTATAAGACCGCATAGGATGATACTGTTGTTTATGCGGGAACATTGAAGATCGGTTAGCCCCAGCGAAGAAATATAAGTTGCTGCAAACGCATAAATCAAAGTAAAGCTTAAGATAAAGGCAGCAGTGATTAAAATGGTCTTGCGGAGGGAATACCGAAAATAACGGACAAAAGGAAATGCGCATAAAACGGCAAACGGCGCAATCTGTATGAGAAGACCGAGAAAGAAACGTAACGGCAGTGGGATTGATATTAGTATTGTAAGCATAGTATGTCCTTCCTTGTTCTGCATTTTTTATTTATTGGATAAATTATATCAAAAAAATGCAAAAAAGACAAAATATAATTTCTTTTTGCAAAAAACTGCAAATTGTACCTCTAAAACAGCAAAAGGTTCCAAACCGATAGACAAGGCGCTTTTTTATTGTATAACAAAAATGTATGAGTGTATTCATCGATTTAGTGGAAAAAATAGAAATTACAAGGAGTGTCAAATATGTACCAAATTGCAATCTGTGATGACGAAATATCAGAACTGGATAAAGTAGAGCAGATGCTGCAAAACTATCATACACAGCATATGGAAGGGGAGCTTTTGCTTCGGCGGTTTCTGAATTCAGAGGAGCTGCTTCTGCAGATGACAACAAAAAGCTATCAGCCGGACCTCATTATGCTGGACATCTATCAGCCGGGAAAGTCGGGAATTGAAACGGCAAGAAAGCTGCGGGACAGGGGGGCTTCTTGTAAAATTGTATTTTTGACTTCATCGCAGAAGCACGCGTTAGAGGCGTTTGGGGTAGAGGCGGTTTCCTACTTAGTAAAACCTGTTTCCGAAAAAGAGCTTTTTCCCGTGCTTGACAAGGTTTTGAAAGAATTTGTAAACGAGCAGCCCCGATATATTCTTTTGCAGACCGATGACTGCGTTCGCAGAATAAAACCAAACGATATTCTTTATTGTGAGGCGCAGCGCAAAAAGCAGTATGTTTGCATGAAAGAGGATGAAAGCATTTTTCTGCATATGACGATGGGAAAGCTTTTTGAACTGCTCTGCATCCATAAGGAATTTGCGAAGCTGGGCGCTTCCTATATCGTGAATTTGGAGCATATCGAGCGGCTTGGAACGCAAATGCTGTTGATGGACAACGGCAAGGAAATCTATCTGCCGAGAGGCTCTTATAAGGAGTTACGGGAAAAATATTTTGACCACTATTTGGGGACAGGACACCTGCACAAATCTTCAATGGATGATTTTCTTAAAATATAAGAAAGCATACAAAAAACTGCTGTTTAGAGCAAAACATTGGTTTTTTGTATGCTTTCTTGATTAATAACCGCAGTTATGGTATTCTATAAGGTAAGCGATTATATAATTTAAAGCGAGGCAAAATATGATGTTTAGATGCGAGGACTTATTAAAAGGCTTTGACTATGAATGCATAAAAGGCAGTGTTGACACGAAGGTTTCCGAGGTGGTAAACGATTCCAGAAAAATCACAAAGGACTGCCTTTTTATCTGCATTGTTGGCGCAAATTTTGACGGACATACAGCGGCGGCTCAGGCTGTCGCAGACGGTGCGGCGGCGCTTGTGGTAAGTCAGGAAATAACATTGCCGCAAGATGCGGCAGTCACGGTAATAAGAGTGAAGGATACGAGATATGCGATGGCATTTATCTCCGCAAATTATTTCGGAAACCCTGCGGACAGCATGAAAATCATCGGTGTGACAGGAACAAAAGGAAAGACGACAACTACATATCTCGTAAAATATATTCTTGAAAATGCGGGGCATAAGGTAGGACTTGTGGGAACGATAGAAACCATCATCGGTGACAAGGCAATACCGGCATCGAATACAACACCGGAGTCCTTTATATTGCAGCAGTATTTTAAAGAAATGAAAGACGCGGGCTGTGATGCGGTGGTAATCGAGGCATCGTCACAAGGCTTTAAGATGCACAGAACGCAAGGTTTTACCTTTGACTACGGTATTTTTACAAACATTGAACCCGATCATATCGGACCCAATGAACATGCGGATTTTGAAGAATACCTTGAATGCAAGGCAATGCTTTTCAAACAGTGTAAAGTGGGGATTGTAAATTGTGATGACCAGCATTGGCAGCAGATTGTGAAAAACCATACATGCGAGCTGGAAACATACGGCTTTGACGAGAATGCCGACCTTCGCGCGAGCGATTTAAAGCTTGTCACGGGAGCAGGTTTTTTGGGGATTGACTTTAAAGTATCAGGTCTTGTAAACATGGAGATTGAAACCGACATTCCCGGCAAGTTCAGTGCGTATAATGCGCTCACGGCGATTGCAATCTGCAGACACTTTGGCGTGAACGAGGAAAATATTAAAAAGGCGCTTCTCGGCGCAAAGGTAAAGGGCAGAATCGAGATGGTAAAGGTTTCGGACGATTTTACTTTGATGATCGATTATGCACACAATGCAATGGCTCTGGAAAGCCTTCTGACAACGCTGAAGGAGTATCATCCCAATCGTCTGGTATGTCTTTTCGGCTGTGGCGGAAACCGTTCCAAGCTCAGACGCTATGAGATGGGCGAAGTCAGCGGAAAGCTTGCGGATTTAACGATCATTACGTCCGACAATCCGCGCTTCGAGGAGCCGCAGGATATTATTGACGATATCAAAACAGGAATTGGAAAGACAGACGGGAAATATATTGAGATATGCGACAGAAAAGAAGCAATCAAATATGCGATTACCCATGGACAAAAAGGCGATATCATCGTGCTTGCGGGAAAAGGGCATGAGGATTATCAGGAAATCAAGGGCGTCAAGTATCCTATGGATGAGCGCGTAATGATTCAGGAGATACTTCACGAAATAGGTTGGAAACAGGATAGATGACGGGCAGATTTGCGAATATTATAGTAGACATCTCTCATGAGAAGGTTGACCATACGTTTCAATACAAAATTCCCGACACATTACAGGGAAAAATAGAAGTAGGCACAGCAGTGACAATTCCCTTTGGAATGGGCAATAAGCTGATAAAGGGTTACGTCATGGAGATTACCGATAAGGCGGAATATGACCTTGAGAAGCTAAAAAGCATCGATTCCGTGATAGAGGGGGCTGTAACAGCCGAAAGCGACGCGTTGAGGCTTGCGTGGTGGATCAAGAAAAATTACGGAGCGACGATGATCTCGGCGCTTAAAACCGTTCTTCCCGTAAAGCAGAAATTAAAGCAAGTAGTGAAAAAAAACATCTACTGTCTTGTGGATGCGGACACGGTAAGACGTAACGAACAAGAGTTTGAAAGAAAACATCAAAAGGCAAAAGCGCGGCTGATGCATGAGTTGGGGAATCAGCCAATTCTGCCGTATACGCTTGTCACAGGGAAACTCAATGTTTCCGCGCAAACAATCAACGCACTTGTAAAGGCGGGACTGATAAAAGTAGAGGCATACGATTCGTACAGAAATCCGATGCCGAAAAACATATCGGAAGGATGGCAGAAGAAAGGCAAAAGAGAGCTTTCAAAAGACCAGCTTTCTATCGTAAATAAGATTATGGAAGACTATATCGGCGGAGTACGCGGCACATATTTGATACATGGTGTTACAGGCAGCGGAAAAACCGAGGTCTATATGGAACTGATCGAGTGCGTTATACGCTTGGGAAAACAGGCGATTGTGCTGATACCGGAGATTGCGCTCACCTATCAGACGCTGATCCGTTTTTACCAACGCTTTGGAGAGCGGGTTTCCGTGATGAATTCCAAGCTTTCGTCGGGCGAACGTTCCGATCAGTATGAGCGTGCCAGACGAGGCGAAATCGACATTATCATCGGTCCGCGCTCAGCGCTTTTTACACCGTTTGGGCGGCTTGGACTGGTAATCATAGATGAGGAGCATGAGAGCAGCTACAAGAGTGAAAGTATGCCAAAGTATCATGCAAGAGAGGTGGCGGGGGAGCTCTGCCGCATGAAACAGGCGAGTCTGGTGCTTGGTTCCGCGACACCGTCCGTTGAGTCATATGCCAGGGCCAAACGCGGTGAGGTTACGCTGTTTGAATTAAATGAACGACTTGCCGGCGGCGCTTTGCCGCATGTTTATGTAGAGGATTTGAGAGCCGAGCTAAAGGGGGGGAATCGTTCCATCTTTAGCAGACGGCTGTATACACTGATAGAGGACCGATTAAAAAAAGGCGAGCAGACCATGCTGTTTTTAAACAGGCGCGGCTATGCGGGGTTTGTTTCGTGCCGTTCCTGCGGTCATGTGATGAAATGTCCGCATTGTGATGTGTCGCTTTCCGAACATACCGATCGATACAGGAAAACAAGCAGACTTGTGTGCCATTACTGCGGATATGAAACGCCAAATGTTACGCTTTGTCCGAAGTGCGGTTCCAAGTATATTCTCGGTTTCAGGGCGGGCACACAGCAGATAGAGGAGCTGCTGAAAAAGGAGTTTCCAAATGCGCGTGTGCTTCGAATGGATGCCGATACGACAAGGACAAAGGACGGCTATGAAAAGATTTTATCCGCTTTTGCCAACGAGGAGGCGGATATTCTTGTGGGAACGCAGATGATCGTGAAAGGACATGATTTTGCAAAAGTGACGCTTGTAGGCATTCTTGCCGCCGATATGTCGCTGCATGCAAACGATTTCAGAGCGGGTGAGCGCACGTTTCAGTTACTCACACAGGCAGCGGGGCGTGCGGGCAGAGGCGCGCTTGCGGGCGAGGTCGTGATCCAGACCTATCAGCCGGAGCATTATACAATTGTGCACGCGTCAAATCAGGATTATAAGGGATTTTTTGAGGAGGAGATGTCGTACAGGGATTTGATGATGTATCCGCCCGCGGCAAATTTAATGGCTGTGTTAGTCTTGGCGAACGATGAGCTTACGGGAGCGGAACATGCAAATGCACTTGCGGATTACGCAAGGAGTTTCCATGCGGAAAAAAAGACTGCCGTGATTGGTCCGTCGAGCGCAAGTGTCGGAAAAATAAATGATATCTATCGATTTATATTTTATATAAAGCACAGCGATTACAATGTGCTGGTGGAAATGAAAGATGCGCTTGAGGGTTTGATTACCGACAGACAGTGGAACAGTGACAGTGTGCAGTTTGATTTTAATCCTATGAGTGGTTATTAAATATTCAGATAAAAACGGGAAAACGAAAGGAGCAAGGTTTAAAAATGGCAATCAGGACGGTTAGGGAGATAGGAGATCCTGTATTAAACAAGATATCAAAGGAAGTAAAGGAGATGACACCGAGAATACAGGATTTGATTGACGACATGTTCGAAACGATGTACGAATCAAACGGTGTGGGACTTGCGGCCCCGCAGGTTGGAATATTGAAGCGGATCGTAGTGATAGACACGACAGGGGAAGATCCGTTGTTATTGATTAATCCGCGCATTTTGGAGGAGAGCGGAGAGCAGGAGGGAAATGAGGCGTGCCTTAGTGTCCCCGGAAAAGCCGGGAACGTAAAAAGACCGAATTATGTGAAGGTGGAGGCACAGGATGAGGAGCTCAACACCTTTATCATTGAGGGGGAGGAGCTTGTGGCAAGGGCGCTCTGCCATGAGATTGAACACCTTGACGGACATTTGTATGTGGAAAAGGTGGAGGGACCTCTCTTTGACGTGGAACCCGAAGAAGATTAAAATTGGAGGACGAATATGAAGATTGTTTTTATGGGAACGCCCGATTTTTCCGTGGGCGCGTTGGAGGCACTGGTTGCGGCGGGACATGAGGTTACGGCGGTCGTGACACAGCCCGACAAGGCAAAGGGAAGAAGCGGACAAATGCAGTTTCCGCCTGTGAAGGAGTGTGCCCTAAAACACAATATTCCCGTATTTCAGCCGGTCAAGGTGAAAGCGCCGGAATCTGTGGAGCAGCTTCGAAAATATGAGGCGGATATTTTTGTGGTAGCGGCATTTGGGCAGATTGTATCGAAAGAAATTCTCACCATGCCGCGTTTGGGATGTGTGAATATCCATGCCTCGCTTTTGCCAAAATACAGAGGTGCGTCGCCGATCAACTGGTGCATTATCAACGGGGAGAAGGAAACAGGCGTCACAATCATGCAGATGGACGAGGGTATTGATACGGGCGATATTCTCACAACAGTAAAGGTTACGATCGCGGACGACGAAACCGCGGAAAGTCTTTTTGAAAAATTGTCTAAGGCAGGCGCAGAACTTATCGTGGACACGCTTCCAAAGCTGGAACGGGGAGAGATTACGCCGATCAAACAAAACGACGCGGAAAGCTCTCACACGAAGATGATGAGCAAGTCGCTTGGCGAGATTGACTGGAATAAGAGCGCTGTGGAGATTGAGCGCCTTGTCAGAGGTTTAAATTCATGGCCAAGTGCATACACTTACATCAATGGAAAAAGTGTCAAGCTGTGGCGTTGTGAGGTGACTGACAAGGATTTTGACGGTACAAAACAGGCGGGAGAAATCGTAAAGGTTACCAAAGATGCGGTTGAGGCAGCGTGCGGGAAAGGAATTTTGCGCATCTGCGAGTTACAGCTTGAGGGCAAAAAGCGCATGGATATCAAGTCCTTTCTGCTTGGAAATCAGTGGAAGGAAGGAATGCGTTTTGGTAAGAAATAGAAAGGAGCGTTTTGTATGATATATCCTTATGGTTTTTACTATGACTGGACGTATATTCTTGTGCTGATCGGCGCGGTTGTTTCGCTGATCGCGTCCGCGCGGGTAAATTCTACGTTTCATAAATATGCGCGTGAACGCAGCCTTTCGGGAATGACGGGAGCGCAGGCGGCAGAAGCGATTTTGCATAACAACGGAATTTATGATGTGCGTGTGGAGCGGGTCGGCGGAAGTCTGACGGACCACTATGACCCACGGACAAAGACGGTGCGGTTGTCAGACAGCGTGTATAATTCCCCGTCGGTGGCGGCAATCGGCGTGGCGGCGCATGAGTGTGGACATGTGATGCAGCACGAGGAACATTATACACCGCTTGAACTAAGAACAATGCTTGTGCCTGTGGCAAACATCGGCTCCCACATTGGCATTCCGATTATCCTTTTGGGAATTATTTTGGGTGGAAGTCCTGTGCTTGTCAATATCGGAATATGGGTGTTTTCGCTTGCAGTACTGTTTCAGATTGTGACACTTCCAGTGGAGTTTGACGCGTCGCGGAGAGCGCTTGTCTGTATTGAAAAGTACGGTATTGTGACGAGAGAGGAGAAAGCAAAGAGCGCAAAGGTGTTAAGGGCGGCGGCGCTCACGTATGTGGCGGCAGCAGCGGCATCCATTTTGCAGCTTTTGCGGTTAATCCTGTTATTTGGGAACCGGCGTGATGATTAAAACAGGAAGAGAATTTCTGTCAAAGAACGCAAGGACGGCGTTCTTTAATGGAGGGACAGGGAAAGAATGGCAAATGAAAATATCAATCTGCGCCTGATCGTATTGGAAATGTTAATGACTGTTACAGAGAATAAAAATGACAGGCAGCAATATCACAGTGGCACGTATTCCCATATTGTGGTGTGCGATACCCTGAATCGATACAACACTCTTTCCGGGCAGCAAAAATCGTTTATCAAACGGCTTTTCGAAGGAACGCTTGAGCGAATGATTGAAATGGATTTTGTCATCAATATGTATTCCAAAGTCAAGACAGAAAAGATGAAACCAGTCATTCGTGCGATTATGCGTCTTAGCGTGTATCAGATTCTTTATATGGATTCCGTGCCCGATGCGGCGGCGTGTAATGAAGCGGTAAAGCTTGCGCAGAAGAAAGGGTTCTCAACGCTCAAGGGATTCGTAAACGGAGTTCTTCGGACGATTGTAAAAAATAAAGACAGTATAGAATATCCGAATTTGTCGGTAAAATATTCTATGCCAGAGTGGATTGTTAAACTTTGGACAAGCCAGCTTGGAGAAGAAAAAACGCTTGTCGTTCTAGAAGGGTTGCTTTTGGAACATCCTGTCACGGTGCGGTTTCGAAAGGCATCTGTCAAAGAAGAAGTGCAAAAAGCGCTTGTGGACAGAGGTGGAAGCATGGTAAACCATCCGTATTTGGAGGACGCATACCAAATTGAAAAGACAGACGATATTACCAGGCTGCCACATTATGATGACGGTGGTTTTGTGGTACAGGATGTAAGCAGTATGCTTGCGGTGCGGTCAGTGTTTGCGGAGGGCTTGCTGGTGGATTTGCGGACTGCAGGCATCAGTGTGCGGATTGTGGATGTCTGTGCAGCGCCCGGCGGAAAGTCCATGCTTATGGCGGATTTACTGCGTGATACGGATGTCGATTACACGATAGAGGCAAGAGATGTATCCGAAAATAAAGTAAAACTTATGCGAGAGAATTTTGAACGCTGTGGTTTTGACAAAAGGAACGTGTCAGCCGCGGTATGCGATGCCACAGTATATAATGCGCATGAGAAAGAAACGGCGGATATCGTGATCGCCGATGTGCCATGCTCGGGACTAGGTGTTATCGGAAAGAAACGTGATATCAAATATAAAGTAACAAGCGAACAAATAAACGATATTGTGAATTTGCAAAGGTGTATTCTAAAGAATGCGGTAGAGATGCTAAAACCAAACGGCAGACTGCTTTTTAGTACTTGTACGATAAATCGTGCCGAGAATGAAGAAAATTTGGAATGGCTCAAGCGTGAACTAAATATGACACCGGTGTCATTAAATGATGTTCTGCTGGAGTGCCTTCATTCGGAAACGACAAAAGAGGGATATTTGCAGCTTTTGCCAAAGCTTCATGATACGGACGGATTTTTTATCAGTGTATTGAAAAAACAAGGTGGTGTGTGACAAAAAATGGAGGATATCAAAACGGATATCAAGTCGTTGTCCTTAGAAGAATTAAAAGCAGAAATGGAAAAAATAGGCGAAAAACCTTTTCGCGCAAAGCAGTTGTATGAGTGGTTTCATGCAAAACTTGCAAGAGACTATGCAGAGATGACAAACATTTCCAAGAGCCTGAAAGAAAAGCTGGAAAGCGGATATACATATACTTCTTTGAAAATCGTGGAAGTACAGACTTCCAAAATAGACGGTACCAAAAAATATTTGTTTGAACTTGCGGACAAAAGTCTTGTGGAGAGTGTGTGGATGCAGTATCATCACGGCAACTCGGTCTGTATTTCCTCACAAGTGGGGTGCCGCATGGGATGTAAATTTTGCGCTTCGACGATTGGCGGACTGGAACGGGGACTGACACCCTCTGAGATGCTTGACCAGATTTACGCGATATCAAGAGATACAGGTGAGCGCGTATCCAATGTGGTGGTGATGGGAACGGGAGAACCGTTAGACAACTATGATAATCTTTTAAAATTTATAACACTGCTCACTGACGAAAATGGTTTAAATATCAGTCAGAGAAATATCACGGTATCCACCTGTGGTATCGTGGAGAATATGCGAAGGCTTGCTGACGAGGATTTGCAAATAACATTAGCATTGTCGCTTCATGGGTCTACACAGGAAAAGCGGCGCGCACTGATGCCGATTGC
>JAIEDW010000288.1:594-7818 GCA_029067805.1 Lachnospiraceae bacterium | reverse complement strand
GGAAAAGATCATATAATTATGCGGCAGCAACATTTTTAAAATCATTAATAATCCTAAAAAGCAAATATATTGCCCCGTTATCGTGCCTTTTTTTCGAAAAAATATACTGCCCAATTTCTCTAAACCTATGAGACATACGATACAAACAAGGATGTTATAAATAACGTTCATATGATACCGCCTTTTTGTTTCATATAGGACAAAATCCTTTTCTGAAAATCTTCATACCGTCTTTTTGCCAACATAATTCTTTCCCCATTTTCCAGACGCACTTCGGTTTTGTCAAAAGAATCAACGTAATCCAAGTTCACTAGAAAACATTTATGACATCTGAAAAAAGATTTATCGACCAATTTATCCGCTAAAATACCAATCTGCTCATAGGTTTCCAATGTTCCTTCATTACAATGAATTTTGGCAATCCTTCCAATGGACTCAATGTATAAAATATCCTTTAAAAAGACTTTTTTTGTCTGACGGTCTGCTGATATGATCAGAAAATCCGTATTTGCATCTATCTGCAATCTTTTTGTGGCTTTTTCCAAAACAGCTTTCAGTTTATGATTCTGTATCGGCTTTAACAAATATTGAAAAGCCTCCACATCAAATGCTTCAAAAACGTATTCTCTTGCCGCAGTAATAAAAATGATAAGACTTTGCTTTCCTTGTTCTCTTATTTTCTTTGCTAAATCCATGCCGCTTATTTTGGGCATTTTAATGTCGAGGAAAATGATATCAAAATTTTCTTTACTGTGAAACAATTCCTGTCCGCTGAAAAATTTCTTTATCATAAAGTCAATATTCGACGGTTTCAATATGTTCTCAATCTGTTTTGCGATATCCGCGCATTCAATCGGCATATCATCACATACTGCCAGTAGTAGCAAATGTAACACTCCTTTACAATTTATGTATTTCGCATTATAACATAAATTAAAAAAGAGTTCTATTCTTTTTATATGTATGATATAATTTGGCTTAAGAAAGGGTGTGATCTTATGGGATTAGCTGAATTTGAACGAAAAAAGGATGAAAAAATAAATGGTGTGATTTATGATATGTCACCATCACCGGATTTTAAACATGGAATTATTAATAATAATATAAATACCATTATAAAACAAGGCTTGAAAAATAGTCTGTGCCTTGTATTTATGGAGAATTTAGATTTTAAATACCATCCCGACATCAACGACGATTACCTGTGTCCCGACATTATGATCGTATGTGACCGAAAACATCTGAAGGGCGGGGCATATTACGGCATTCCTAAATTTATTGCGGAAACTTTAAGCCATTCAACAGCCAAGAGGGATAAAGCAGAGAAAAAAGATATTTATGAAAAGGCGGGCGTGGAAGAATACTGGATTGTCTCTCCGCAAGGTTCTGTTGAAATCTATTATCTACAAGATGGGCGATATGTTTTAGAGCAAAATTATATGTTACAAAATGATAAAGAAGATGAAGATTACAATGCAGAACAGGAGATTGCCTTGAAAGCATTTCCTCATATCAAAATGACACTTAGCGAAATATTTGAGGGCATTGAATAAATAAGCAATGCCCTTATAAATCCCTCTTAATAGCCTCAATTCTCCTTACTTCGGATTTTTGTAAATTGTTGCATTTTTCCGAAGTAAGTTTTCGAAAGCATATTTATTACTTAAGAGAAAGAACATGGCAACACTTTTTCAATTTCCCCATCAATGCATATGGATTGTTTTTCAATCTCACGCGGGCAGACTGCGTCCCCGTAATTGATACAAGCATACACCGCTTTCGGATTTTTCGCGGTCATCTGCCAAAACGGATACTTGATAATTCCCGGCGTATTGTATCCTACACCCAATTCCAAGAATACTATTTTGGTATTTAAATGCTGCCTTAAGAACATTTCATACCGTTCCGCTGCCTCATACCAGCCGTCATCTTGCACAAAGGTATCATCTGCGCGAAGGTTCATACTCATAGGCTTTCCACACTTTGGACAATATGGAATCAGCTCGTCTGGCACTGACATTTTTGCCTCAACACCCTCCGGTAAATACAAACTGCCATCCGCTGCGATTTGAAATCCCTGCGCTTTTACCATTTCGCAAATCACATCTTTATTATCGTATGTTTCATTATGACAAGGCTCACTGCACTGAAACAGTCCATAATCTCCTTGCGTATAATACAGCCGCTTTTTGTCAAATCCCGCTTTCTGGAAACAGTGGTCTACATTGGTGGTTATGACGAAATAATCCTTATCCTTTACCAACTCATAAAGTGTATGATATAACGGCTTTGGCGGATTCTGATAACGATTAACATAGATATTTCTGCTCCAAAATGCCCATTGCTCGTTTGGCGTTTGATAATGATAAAATCCTCCGGAATACATATCATTAAAATGATATTTTCTTGAAAAGTCCGCAAAGTATTTGTTAAATCTTTCACCACTATACGTAAATCCCGCCGCGGTGGAAAGACCCGCGCCTGCTCCGATTATAATTGTTTCTGCCTGTTCTAATGCCTGCACCAGTTCTTCTGTTTTATTTGCCGTTTTCTTTGTTTTAGGCTCCATCAGTAACATATCCTTCACTCTCCTCTTGCAACTACCGCCTGCATCGGGCAATGCTCCAAACAACTGCCACAATGTAGACAATGCTCCTGTTGAATCAAAAACGGTTTCCCTTCCTGAATGCATCCCTGCGGACAATGTTTTTTACAAGTTCCGCAGCCAATACACTTCTCTGTTATATGATATCCTTTTAGCGGTTTTTCTATATTTCCCATAGAATATGTTTCCCGAAAAATAGGATGCACGCCAAGATGAAAATATTCTACGGCAGCATCTTTAATTGCAAATACAATGCCTATTTTTCTTGTATCATTGGGGTACACATTTGCCAGATATGGCTGTTCCTCAAATATGGTATCAATCCATTTCTCCTGCAAGTCATCCTCCACGGGATAAGCTTTTCCGGATAGTCGAATCATTTCTTTGTATTTTGTATATCCAAGAATTTGAACACGTCCGTCACGGAGTAATTGTTTGCAAAAATCCTTTCCCCTTGCAGTAAAAAAATATAAGCCGTCTTTTTCATAATGTATTGCACTAATATTGCGAATTTGCGGCGCTCCGTCCTCGTCCACTGTCGCGAAATTTAAAACACCGACATATTGTAGTTTTTCTAAACAACCTTGTAAATCCATTTTATAATCTTGCTCCTTTCATACTCTTATAATTCGTCCATCTTTTCGTGCTTTTCCTTTTGGAGCCTGTGTATCTTTTGGATATCCTAACAACACATGAAGCGCGGCATAATAATCGGTTCTGATATCCCACTTTTTCAGTGTCTCCTGTCCAAACGGATCGCGGAAGCTTTCCCATGCAGAGCCAATATAGCAACCACCTAAACCAATGGAATGTGCAGCAAGTAGCATATTTTCAGCCGCAGCGCTGGCGTCATATGGTCCGAATAAAAAGTTTTTCGGTACAAATAAGGTGATAACCGTAGGCGCATCATAAAAGGCATTCACAATTGTAGGATCATCTGCAATGCTTGGCTGTTCTTTTGAAATATATACAGTATCCGTTGACATTTTGACATTGGAATTACTTTTTTTAATCCTTCCCAATTTTTCATTGGTCTCTTTGTCCTGCGATACCACAAACAACACGCCCTGTCTTCCTCCGGCGCTTGGCGCATACATTCCTGCGTCCAGTACTGCCTGCAATTCTTCCTCGCTGATTTGCTCCGCACGAAAACGGCGAATGGTTCTTCTTGTCATTATATTTTCCATCACTGCATTTGTCATCTTTATAATCATGCTCCTTTCTCTATGAGCAAATTTGTGTCCTCAACCACTTGTTTCCAGCATTGCGGATCTGCGCCATAAAAGCTTCCTGTTGTTCCATAGGTTACGGCAGGACAACCCCGGCAAAATCCCCGCAATTCACACTTGCTGCATTTCTCAAATTTATCATAATCACGGTAAACTTCTTCCTTTGTAATAAAAATATCATAAAGCGGTTCTTCAAAGACATTGCCAACCTTGCTCTCAAATCGCCGACAGGCATATACATCTCCATTTGGCAGAATTGTCATATGACAAATTCCGCAATGGCAGCCGTCATAAACCATATCCTTTTTTGCCGTTTCCGGAATTTTGAAAATCCCCTTTTCGTAAAGATAAAGTGTCCATAAATGGTCTTTTAGATTGAAATATGTATTTACGCCTTGTTTTTTATATGCCTCATATTTATGCCATAGCTTATCCAAAAAATCCCTGTATGCAAGCGGTTCTATTCCTACTTCTTTTTCCTCGCCGGTAGGACAGTATCTTCCGAAAGCAAAAATATCCACGTTATGTTTTACAACCAAATCAACAACTTCCGGCATTTCCTCAATATTTGTTTTTGAAACAGTGGACATAATTGCACATTTGATACCAGCATTTCGAATAACTGCTATCTTTTCTAAGGTACAGTCGAAGGAACCGGGTTTTCTAAAATAATCATGCGTTTTTTGCAACCCATCAATAGACATTTGGTATTTCTCGCATCCGCATTCTTTTAATCGTTGGCAGACTTCCTCTGTTAAATGAAAAGGATTCCCCATCAAAGTAAAATGATAACCCTTCTGCTTAATCATGTCCATAAGCTCCCAAAAGTTTGGGTGCAAAATAGGATCTCCGCCTGTGATGTAAAAATAAGGCGTGCGGTTTAAGCGTTCACACATATCTTCTATATTTGAAATGACCTTTTTCATATTATCCATACTCATGGATAATAATTCACTGCATTTTCCCTCTGAAAAAATATAGCAGTGCTTACATCTTTGGTCACAATAATCGGTAATATGCCACTGAAAGGCGAAATAAGGCTTCATTCAATATCACGTTTCCTTTCCCATATTCGTCATTAAGATAACTTGCAAAACGTGGTGATATTTGCTCTGATCAGTTACCTCGTAAAACGTACCAACATTGGGTACTTATTCAAAGGCAGCTATTACCTGCCTTTGAATATTCCCTTTCATGCGAAGCGGCAATCCTACTTATCACCTGCACCGCACGCACTTCCGCATGCGCTCGGCTTCTCCTCAGGCTTGTCACCAGCACCACATGCACTTCCACATGCGCTTGGCTTCTCCTCGGGTGCTGCTGCACCGCATGCGCTTGCATTTCCTGCAAATTCCGCAACATTTGATAATGCCATAGTTCATTCCTCCTGTTGTTCTTTTATTGTTGTCTTTTCGACAATTATATTTTAACAAGAGGGTATATGAGAAAAAAGTACGCACTAATTTATGCCCTAGTTACTTTTTTGTTACATTTGTGAATTTTCGGTCTGTTTCGTCAAAATAAAAAAAATATGAAAAAAGACGCATGGTTTACAATTGACTATTCCATGCGCCTTTACGCTGTTTTTTTGATATTAAATTGTTTCTATGATTATGCTAACTGCATAACCTCTGCCTCAATTTTCTTAATTCCTTTGTTGGATAATTCTGGAAAATATGTCGGCATTTCATCTAATGAAATCTTTCCATGCCCTTTGGAAACGAAATTTTCCATAAACTTTTCTTAGCTTTCTATACGCTCTGACGTTGTGTAATTATTTTGTTGTGATTGTAGTGTGGTAATGGTCGGTAACAAGTTGGATTTTTACTACTGCTTTTTACTAAGTTTCTTTACGCATATAAAGATTACAATAGCAGTAGCAATGAGAAAACCCGCAAAAAACACTGACGGATTTGCCACCCACTCCCAAAAGTGAAAATGTCCAATGAAATATACTGCAAAAAATATCATATATACTGCAAGTGCATACATGACACACTCAAAAATCCAATGCTGTTTTTGTTCACGAACAAGCATCATCTGCTGTTGCTTTTCCAACATTTCAGTTTTCACTGATAAATCATCTATCTCTGATGACTTTAACAGATAATCTGTCGTAACATCAAAAATTGCACTTAATTCCACTATCTTTTCCAAATCCGGGGTTGCCTGACCGCTTTCCCATTTTGAAACAGATTGCCTTGAAACATCAAGTTTCTCCGCAAGCTGTTCTTGAGTAAAGTCTTTAGCCTTTCGTAGTGTTAAAAGTTTTTCTGAAAATTTCATTATATTTGTCCTCCTTGTTCTTGATACCTAGACCATACCAAAAACCTCGGTTGCACTCCATATAGCTACTTATACATTTGCGCAACCAGTAGTAGAAATATAAAATCAATTTATAGAATTCTACATACATTTTTGACAGTTCCTTTAATTTACTTAATTTCTTCTCTGCGCTTTTCCTGCGCCCTCTTGGTAGTGTCTGCTTTCTTCATTCTTTGCTCCTTTACATGAAAATAGAGCGCATAGATTTGATTCTATATGCCCTAACGCTGTGTAATTATTCTGTTGTGATTGTGGCAATATTATTTAAAATAAATTTGAATTTCATTTTAGCTTGTCCGATTCATCTTTCTTATATATCTGCCCGTCCCACACATGATAACCGGCAACATATTCATAATCCGGATATTCTTCTATTTCATAAATTTTCATTCCTTGATCTGTTTTACATATCAAAACATTTGAAATCGAATACTCTTTCAATTCTGACGTAACATCATATCGAACGCCATTAAGATAAAAACCGTCTCCGCATTCAAGCGCATCATTCTTATAGCTTTTATTATGAATAAACCAATAAGCGCTACCGCCCACTATCAGAAAAACAAATAGTACCGTTGCAATATATACTTTAATTTTTTTACCTTGTTTTTTGTCCATTCACCTGCCTCCGAATCCGCACTTTGCACTTTTTGCACTGTTATCCCTTACGAATACCGATTTAACTATCTCTTCAATCATGATCCGATGTTTCTAATTATTCATGCAAACCGGATAATATCTGCTTTCATAGTTTGCCTCCAAATCCCAATTTGCACTCTAAACAACTACATGATAACCAAAACTTATAGTTTTTTCGTAAAGCAGATAATTCTATTCGCTTCTGTAAAATGCATAGCCTTGTGAAATTGGAAGCTAATATTATTGTCAAATTCACAATCACTTGCAAATTCCTTACAGCCTTTATCTTTCGCCCACATTTCGCACTTATTCAGTAACTCTTTTGCATATCCCCTATTACGATAGCTTTCCATAATAAAAATTCCCTCTAAGTATCCAACAGGAGTTGTTTCCGTTCCTTCCACATAATCATACCGTAATTGACAC
>JAIEDW010000288.1:0-584 GCA_029067805.1 Lachnospiraceae bacterium | reverse complement strand
ACACTGTGCGAAACCGACAGGAATATCGTTTTCGTATTTCAGAAATATTTGAGCATCATCTCTGGAAAGAATCTCTAAAAACTCATCGGCTAACTCATCAACAGAATTGTCATCCCACAAAAAGATCGCTAAATTAGCTATTATCCTTATATCATTTGTTGAAGCTTTACGTACCATTTCCCCCACCAAATTCCTATTTTATTTCATTGCCAAACTTTTTATCACTTCTTTATATCTGCTGGTCTTTCTATCTATATCCTCTTGAGTTACTCCATAATACTGATAAATACTACGATATATCTTCCTATATTTTTTCATCTTCCATTTAGAGCCACCACTGGCAGAAGCCCCGATATAACCGTACTTAGATTCCATAATGAACCGCATTTGTATATCTGCTTCTTTCTTCTCAAAAATATGTAAATCAATATCAAACAATTCTTGAGGAATATTTTCAGCAGCCTTTCGCCGAAGCTCTATTTGCTCCATAAATTTTTTAATATCTTTCGCATCTTCTCCTTCTAATTCTGGATATGATGCGAGAGCTCCCAGCAATTCCGGCGCATACAGCATGACATACGAAG
>JAIEDW010000287.1 GCA_029067805.1 Lachnospiraceae bacterium | reverse complement strand
CTGTTCTTTGCTTCACCGTGGAATTTGGCATCTCTTCCGGCAATCATCTGCGAATATACATAAGGCTCTGTTCTGTGGATTTCGCTGATCTCCTCCACATAAGCAGGGCAGGTCTTCTGATAGATTTCAAAGGCGCGATCTCCTCTGCCGATAACAGTTTCCGCAATCGACACCCAAGGATTATTGTGACAGAAGATACCGGCATTTTCCTTATATCCGGGTGGATACGAAGTAACCTCACCAAGCTCTAAATGATATTTTGTATAAGCCGGCTGTAAGATCATGACACCATATTTGGTATCAAGCTTTTCTTTAACTGAGTCAAGTGCTTTTTGGGCAAGTCCTTCCTTGACACCGACACCCGCGAGAACGCAGAAGCCCTGTGGTTCAATATAAATCTGACCTTCTTCACATTCTTTGGAACCAACTTTTTTGCTGTATGCATCATACGCGCGGACAAACCATTCACCGTCCCAGCCATCCTTTAAGATTGCCTCATTCATAGTGGCAACTTCTTTTCTTGCGCGTTCTGCCTCTTCCGGCATATTCATAAGCTCGGCAAGCTGCGCATATTCTTCTCCGTATTTCACAAACATTCCGGCGATAAATACCGATTCGGCAACAGGTCCTTCGCTTGGTCCGAACGTCTGGAACGATTCGCCCGGATGCTTGGAAAAGCAGTTTAAGTTCAGACAGTCATTCCAGTCGGCACGTCCGATCAAAGGAAGCTTGTGCGGTCCCTTGTGTGTAATAATGTAATCCAGAGAACGTTTTAAGTGTTCCATAAGCGGTGCAGCCACGGACATATCATTATCAAATGGCACCATTTCCGTTAAAATCGACATGTCGCCTGTTTCTCTTACATAAGCGCTTGTTCCCGCAATCAGCCACAACGGATCATCATTGAAACCGCTTCCGATATCGGAATTTCCTTTCTTGGTAAGCGGCTGATACTGATGATAGGCGCTTCCGTCCTGGAACTGTGTAGAAGCAATATCAATAATACGTTCTCTTGCACGGTCGGGGATCAGATGGACGAAGCCGAGCAGATCCTGACACGAGTCACGGAAGCCCATACCTCTGCCGATACCGGATTCATAGTACGAAGCCGAGCGCGACATATTGAACGTTACCATACACTGATACTGATTCCAGATATTGACCATCCGGTCAACCTTGTCGTTTGAAGATTTTACGCTATATTTTGAAAGCAGTTCATTCCAGTAGTTGTTTAAATCAGCAAAAGCCTTTTCAACGTCCGCATCGGTCTGATATTTTGCAAGCATTGCCTTTGCGGGTTTTTTGTTGATAATGCCGAGCGCTTCCCATTTCTCGTCTTCGGGATTTTCCACATATCCGAGAACAAAGACAAACGATTTTGTTTCGCCCGGAGCAAGTGTCACGTTAATCTGATGCGCGGCAACCGGTGACCAGCCGCTGGCTACAGAATTGGTGCAAGCGCCGTTTTCTACAGCAAGCGGCAAATCTGCGCCACGGTATGCACCGAGAAAATCATCGCGGCTTGTATCGAAGCCGTCAACTTTCGTGTTCACGGAATACACCGCATAGTGATTGCGGCGTTCGCGGTATTCCGTTTTATGGTAAATGGTCGAACCGATAACTTCCACTTCGCCAATACTCAAATTACGCTGGAAGTTTTTCATATCATCATCGGCATTCCACAGACACCATTCCACATAGGAAAAAAGAGTGATTTCTTTTTTCGCGGAGGAGGCATTGGTAAGCTTTACGCTGGTGAGTTCACAGTTGTCGTTCATAGGAACAAATGTAAGAACCTGCGCTTTTACATCATTTTTGGATGCGTTGAAACGGCTGTAACCGATACCGTGGCGGCACTCATAGGAATCCAATTCCGTTTTGGTAGGCTGCCAGCCCGGATTCCAGACGCAATCCCCGTCTTTTATGTAAAAATATTTGCCGTTTGTGTCAGCCGGCACATCATTGTAGCGGTATCTGGTAAGACGTAAAAGCTTTGCATCTTTATAAAAGCTATATCCGCCGCAGGTATTGGAGATCAGACTGAAAAACTCGTTGCATCCCAGATAGTTAATCCAGGGCAGTGGCGTCTTTGGGGTCGTAATCACGTACTCTTTGTTGGTGTCATCAAAGTATCCAAATTTCATAGTATCCTCCGTTTCGCAATAAAGAATAAAGTATTAATAAGCTACAAGGTATGAATGATGTATATACAAATATCTGATTTGAATTATAGAAAACGATTAAGTAAAAGTCAAGTGCTTAAAAAATATTTTTGGAAATGCCCGTAAAAACAGATAAAATATGGAAAATTTTAAGACAGAATAAAAAGCGTCAAGCAAAAAAATAAAATATCATATGTTTCCAAAAGCTATTTTCTGGCAAACGATCTAGCAAATTGTGATTATGTAATTTCGGTAAAAATAGACAAAATATATAACTGAAATTCCATAAAATTGCCTAAAATATATAAAATATACAAAAGACACTTGAATTTGTGGCAAAAATAAATTATAGTAAAATTACGAAAACGATTAAGTGAGTAAAAATCCACAATTACATAAGAAAAAGAAACAATTTCTTGTTAAAAGTTACTTCTATAGGCAGAGGAGAGGTCGCATGGTAGCAATGAAAGACATTTCGGTAGCCTGTGGGGTATCAGTGGCAACAGTCAGTAAAGCGCTGAATGACCATAAGGACATCGGAGAGGAAACGAAAAAGCGCATCAGGAAGATTGCAAAAGAAATGGGATATGTTCCGAATTCAGCGTCCAAGGCATTAAAGACGCGCCGTACATACAACATTGGGGTGCTTTTTATAGATGAAGCGCTAAGTGGTTTGACGCACGACTACTTTTCTCACGTATTGGACAGTTTCAAAAAGACGGTTGAGCAGCGAGGATATGATATAACCTTTATCAACTGCTGTAAGACAAGGGCAAACAAAATGTCCTACTTAGAACATGCCAGATATCGGGGCTTTGACGGTGTTGTGATTGCCTGTGTTGATTTTTATGATCCAGAGGTGTTGGAACTGGTCCAAAGCAACATTCCGGTTGTAACGATTGACCACCTGTTTAATAACCGGATAGCAATTATTTCCGACAATGTGAAGGGAATGCGGGATTTGCTTACGTTCGTATATCAAAAAGGACACAGGCGTATTGCTTATATCCATGGTACGGATACCGCAGTAACGCAGAGCAGACTTTCTTCTTTTTATAAGACAACACAGGAGTTAGGGCTGGATATTCCCGATGAATACGTAAAAGCGGCAGCATACAGAGATACGGATGCAACGTTTGCAAAAACGATGGAACTGCTGGATTTACCGAACCCGCCAACCTGTATTCTGTATCCCGATGATTTCTCGAGTTACGGCGGAATCAATGCGATTAAGGACAGAGGAATGAATATTCCACAGGATATTTCCATAGCGGGTTATGACGGAATCCGCATGGCAAGGCATTTGGAACCACAGCTTACGACCTTAAGACAGGATACTGCGCAAATTGGGGCACAGGCGGCGCAAAATTTAATTCAACTGATTGAAAACCCCAAGACAACGCTTGCCCGCGTGGTTGTAATCGAGGGTGAAGTGTTTGAAGGAAAGACAGTAGGGGCAATAGAACCCTAGATAATACGGCATTTGGGGAGTAAAATCCCTTAATAATAAATGCAGAACCTAATTTTTAAATGG
>JAIEDW010000286.1 GCA_029067805.1 Lachnospiraceae bacterium | reverse complement strand
GTCAGTATGTGAAGGCAAAATGCTTTTGGAAAATTGCTACATAAAGGGAATATCGCTTCCGCTTATTTCGGGAAATTCGGAAAGTGATCCCGGATGGATTAACGCAGTAGACAGCCTTTATTATATTGGTACTGAGAATAAAACATCGCAGCTTAAGCCGCAAAATAATAACAGTGACAAATATCTTACAAATAAGAATTTAACAGAAAAGCCGGATCCGCTTGTCACAGATGCACCGGAATTCAGAAGTGCACTCCCATATTCCGATTATATAAAGTACGATGCATCAAAACTCAACGATGACATCGTACCGCTTACAGGCGCAGGAAACCTTTCTATGTCAGAGGCACAGTGGGAAAAGACATCATATGGCAAACGTGATACGACAACAAACCCCGGTGAGTCGGAAGACGACGATACACCAGATGGTGAAATGGTTGTTAAATTTAGCCTTAATGCGAATGACTTGTCAGATGAAACAATAACGTCAAATAAGCCCATAGGTAAATTTACGATAAAAGCAACAACAACCGATTCGAAAACAGTTGTTGTGGGCAGTGACGACAAGACAATAGAAGATAAATCATTTACGAAATCTATTCAATTGGGAGGGTCAGGTGCAGCAAATTATAGAAGTATACACTTTACTGCAAATGAACCGGGCACGCTGACGGTTTATGCGAGGAGTGGAGGCAGTGACAGTAGAAATCTGGGATTATATAAGTATAACAATTCAACAGGTACATTGGTTGATGAAGCGAAACCGGTATCCGGGTCCGGATCAAAAGTTACATATAAGATAACAGAAGCAGGAGATTATTATATACAGTCCGAAAGTAAAGGCATCAACATCTATTACATCGCCTTTGCCGTTAAGAAAACCGAAGGCAACGATACAGACGAATCTGCAAACACACCGGATTCAACAGAAGACGAAAGCACACAGTCCCCGTCATCAACAGAGGACGAAGGGACACAGACATCTTCTACACCGGAGGGAACACAGACAGACGAATCCTCATCGGAGGAAACTTCAGGCTCAGAAACTTCATCAACTGGAGAATCGATGTCAGAGGAATTCTCTTCATCAGAAGAAAGTGATACACTTATCGAATTTAGCCTTAGAATGGATGAGATTAAAGTAGATGGGGAGGAAGTACCGAAAATATCTTCAGACCACACACAAAACGGCTTCACAATAAAAGCCTCAAGTACGAGTGAAGTTGAAGTAAGCTCTAGTAGTGCAACGGTCGGAGGAGTGAGATATGAGAAACGTCTCAGGCTGAACGGAACTCCAAGTAAAGATAGCTACAGTATCCATTTTACGACAAAGGATGCGGGAACATTATGGGTATATGCGAAAAACGCAAGCTCCAGCGGCAGCAAGATTCTTGCGTTAAATAAGCTTGATGGAAACAGTGCGGTTGTAAAACAGAGAGAACAGCTTGATAAGGAAACGGCGGCAGTTCGGTATGATATAACAGAAGCCGGTAATTATTATATTGCTCCGGAAACAAAAGGAATAGACGTATACTACATCGCTTTTACAAACAGAAAGGAAGTAGAACCGGAGTATACAAAACCGCAAAGACCGAAAGGTGATATTGTTTATAATGCAAATGCAGGCGCGGACAACACAAAGACCATGTACAATATGGAAGGTTACGCAGCAACTGCAAATGTCACGGGCGGCGGACTGCTTAAGGAGGAGAGTCCACATTACTACAAAGTATCAAATGAGAAAGAATTTCTTGATGCGCTGAAGGCGATACAGGCAGTTACGGACACGCCGAATGTAATTGAAATTACAGCGGATTTGAATCTTGGAAATATTGAGCTTAATAAAAAATATGAGGCAGAAGGGTTCAATATTACGAGCAAAAGTACGGGCAATTACAGCGGTGTTATAAGGGCATATGATAAAGATACATCCCAATATCCGATTATGCACCCGACATTGAAAGAAACAGGTGTTTCTTGGCTAAAGATGCACAATTTCCACAATCTGACAATTTTCTCGCAAAACGGGGCAAGTATTAAACATGCAGGCATAGGATTTGAAGGCGGCAGTAGCAATATTATTATCCGAAATATCGTCTTTGACGAACTCTGGGAGTGGGATGAGAGTACAAAAGGTGATTACGACAGAAATGACTGGGATTACATGACAATTGAAAATAACGCGACAGATATCTGGGTAGACCATTGTACTTTCTACAGATCCTATGACGGGATCCTTGATATGAAGAATGATAGCAAATATAAGGATCTGCAACGTGTGACTGTTTCATGGTGCGAGGTGCTTCCCGGCAGCAAAGGTAACACGTTCTTCAACGAACAGATGGATTGGCTCGAGGAACATATTGATGAAACAACGTATTATAAACAGTTGCGTCAGACCGAAGGAATGAGCAAAGAAAATGTCTGGTGGTACGCATGCGGACAGAAAAAAGCACATCTGCTTGGATCGGGAAATGGTGATATTCAGGATAAGGCAATCCGTGCAACGTTTGCCAATATTTATTGGAAAAATGTACAGGCAAGATTACCCCGGCTTCGCTTTGGAAAAGCACATATATACAACAGCGTGATTGATTCCGCTGAGATGAATGAGCAGTATAGAGCTGGAAATAGTCATATTACCGGCGATGGTGCAATTTCCACACTGAACGGTGAAATGCTTTTGGAAAATTGTTACATTGACGGTGCCAGAAATCCAATACGTTCCGGACGAGGCAGTGTGACAGGATATGTTAATTTTGATAACTGCTTATATTACATGAATGGCAGTCCGGCAGCACTTACAATTACGGAAGATTCTGCAGGACTCAAAAAGATAACGGATATAGAAGCATTTAGAGAGAATCTGCCGTATGAGTACGATAAATATGAGCCGGAAACGTTAAAAGATCGCTTAACATCATACGCTGGCGCAGGAAAACTTAACATGACTGCCGTACAGTGGGAGAGAACAAGCTACAACGGTGAAGAAGGCGGCGATGTATCTGGAACCGGAACAGAGGAAGGCAGCAGTACAGAAGCAAGCGAATCAGACATTCGAATCGTGGGCCTTGAGGATTCCTACCCATACACAGGCGATAAGATCACACCTGCGTTTGATGTGTATGATTATAATGCGCCTGTGGAAAAACAGCTGCTCGCACCAGGCATTGACTACACGGTTACATACCAGAATAATGTGAAGCCTACGGATGAGAGCGGAAAGCCGGCAAAGATTATTGTAAAAGGAAAAGGCAATTACGCTGCGACGAAGACTGCGGAAGCAACCTTTGAGATAAAAAAGAAAACGGACGTCACGGCATTTGCAGACATTAAGGGAGCGAAGATTGACAAAATCGAAGACCAGAGTTACACAGGAGAACCGTATAATCCTCCTGAAATTAAGCTGACTTGGAAAGGCAAGGAAGCAAAAACGGTAACGTATGTATATGACGGAGAGACAAAGGCATACAAGAAAAAGCAGGAAAACGGTTCACTGACTGCATTGGACGTATACATTGCCGTGTCAAACAACGTCAATAAAGGAAATGCTTCGGTGTTGGTTTCCGGAGTGGACAGTAAAGGAAAAACGGTAAATCTCAAGACGAAGTTCAAGATACTCGCGCTTAATTTAGACGATGGGAAAACAACAATTGAGCCGGAACCGGAAGCGAAAAAGCTCGTTGCCGATTATTTGCCAAACGGGGCAGTGCCGAAGTTTACTGTGAAATATGACGGAAAAACATTACAGCCGGGAAGAGACTACACCGTCAAGTATTCAAACAATAAAAAAGTTCAGGAAAAGCCGGCTGTTCTCACAGTGACAGGAAAGGGAAATTACGCAAAGAAAGTGACTAAAGACTACGAAATCAAACAGGCTGATATGAGTAATTTCCAGGTAAAGGCAGTGACCGCCTACAACGGAATAAAGGTGAAGCAGATAAAGGCGACGGTTGAAGACGGGAATGGAAATGTGCTTAAGGCAAATCAGTATAAGCTCGAAGTTTATGCCGTTAAGGGAGGCGATAGTCCGGGAGCGCAGTATGGTGACAAGGACATACTTGAAACAGGTGAAATTTTTGTGAAGGCTGTCGCGGCTGACCTCACAAATTTGAAGGAGAGAAGCGCAACGCAGCCGGAGAAGTTTAAGGTAGGCATAGACATCTCCAAGGCGAATTTCCCGCTTGCGCCGGATTACAAAAAGGGAATATTGTACACAGGAAAAGAAATTACGCTTGAAGAAAAGCATTTCGACAAGGACAATGTGACGATTAAGGTTAAAAAGGATGGCGTGACAACTAAGGAAAAGCTAAAAATGGGCAGAGACTATGAGATTGTTTCCTACGTAAACAATGTAAACAAAGGAACTGCAACGGCAGTAATCAAAGGTATTGGTGCTTACAGCGGTACAAAGACCATTAAGTTTAAGATTAAGCAGCAGCCAATAGCTGACATTAAACGACAGCTGATAGATGCGCTGGAACAGATTTCAGGGGCGATTGTGCCTACATAATATAAAAAACCGGTCGGTAAGACCGGTTTTTTATATTATGTTCCTAAACCGTTCAAACTTTTTATGCAAATTTCGTGCACGAGCACAAATTTATAAAAAATACACAAAAAGTTGTTGAAATTTTTGTAAGGTAAGAAGAATATAGCATATTGTAAATATTTGAAAAGTTTGATATTATAAAAACAGACTATAGGGTTTTAATCTCAAAAAGCATCAAATTTGCACGTGCACGGAGCAAAAAACGCGTCGGCGGGCTGCATGAAAGGAAAAGGAGGAACGATATGAGCAAATTTCGTAACAGATTTATGAAACGTGTCATGGCAGTGGTCTTATCGGGTGCGATGCTGATGTCAAATATGACGGCATACGCGGATGAAATCGCTTTCAGTGATACGGATGAGCTGGCTGAAACTGCTTCTGAAACAATTGAGCCGGAGGAAGAAGAGGCGGAAGATGCGGAAGAGACAGTGTTGGAGGAGACCGAAAACGACGACGTTGAAAACGGAGGAGATGAAACCGTTTCAAGTTCAGTACCACAAGATAATTCAACTGAGGATGATTCAACTGTGTCGACAGAAACGGAATCGAAAACGACAGTTTCGGCTACACCGACAGAAACCGAAATAGACACAGAAACCAGTGACACATCCGGTTCTACGGAGGAAACATCGGAAACTGTGATATCCTCAGATTCGGGAAGCGAGGTACCCGATGACGATGAAGAGACAGGAGTTTACGAGCTTGATCTTTCAGAGGGACTTACCGCAGGTAAGGAATATGGAAATAGTGTGCTCAAGCTTTTCGTTCTTTGCGAGATGCCGTTTAAATCTGCGCCAAAGACAATTGACGGCATCAGTTATAAGGGATATGTTGTTGGCGGACAGAACAAAGACATAGATGATAACCCAAAGAACGCAGCCGGAAACAATCCGAAAAAGGGCGGGGACATTATTCCGGTAAAGGGTGCCGTATATATAATGAAGCCGTTAAAGGATGCGAAGATTACGTTTGTAATAGAGAAATCGGACAATAAAACCTTTTATCTCGTAAGAGATAACGGGGCATCCGGAGAATTGATTGATGAGTCTACAAATTATAAAGAAATAGGATTTGATGCAGGCACTTATACATTTAAATTGAAAGCGGGCGAAACATACTACTTTTTTGCATCGGGTTCAAAGCTAGGCGCCTATGCCATAAGCTGGAAAGACAAAAACGCAAATCGTCCTGCATGGGGGACTGTAGCAAAACCTGCGATCACAGCAGCTCTTGACAAGAATGACAAAGAGAAAATACAGGTAACAGTAGACGCGGCAATCGGCAATGATGCCGACAAACTGACCGTATACATGTATGACGAAGAAGGAAAAAATATAATTGAAACAAAAGAGTCTGACAAAGAGCAGGATCAGACGATTTTTGAGTTTGCTCCTAAGGTATCGGGTAAGTATAAGTTCAAGGCGGAAATCAGCCGTGAAGATGAGCAGGATCCGATAGAAAGTGAATTTACAGAGGCGATTGCGTGTACGATAACTGAAACGCAGGAGTGGAAGTATACAACATATGGAAACGGCACCAGTTCCAACAAGGACACGGTTACAGTCCATGACGACGGTACAGTAACGATCGCGGCAGCAAGCGGTAAAATTGTGCCGAATTCCAATGACGGACTTACGTTCTACTACACCACAGTGAATCCGAATACGACGAACTTCACATTTTCGGCAAATGCGCATGTCGATAAGTGGAAATATACCAACGGGCAGGAAGGCTTTGGTGTCATGGTGGCTGATACGGTCGGTGACCTCTCAAGCAAGGATCCTGTGAAAAGCAGTGCGCGTTTCTGGAACAACAGTTATCAGGCGGTTGTATCAAAAATTGCCTATAAATGGAATGGTGTTGAAGTATCGGAGGACAACTCGGGTGATGCGATCACCATGCAGCTCGGTGTCGGCGCTACAGAGAAGATCGGTGTTACGCCGGAAGATGTGCAGGCGATCATTATAGATAATGAAGCGCAGCAGCCGGCAAGATATAAGGCAGAGCAGTTTGCAATCGACACGACTTATGCGAAGTACAAAACAGGCCAGTACAACATGGTAAAGAACTGGGAAAACGAGGATGCGCCGATTGGAAGCAATCATGAATTGTATGAAGACTTCTGGCTCCAGGTTGAAAAAAACAATACAGGATATGCTGTCAGCTATGCAAAGTATGAGGTTGATGCAAGCGGAGCATATAAGCTGGATGGAGACGGAAAGAAAATCGTAGATCAGAGTACGATGTCTACAAAGCAGTACTATGATCCGGATGTTTTAAGCGTGCTTGACAGCAACAAGGTGTATGTCGGTGTGTTTGCCGCAAGAAATGCGACGATAAGATTCTCGGATATGAACCTTGAAACAAGGTCGATGGCAGAGGATACTACGGATAGAATCCCCAAGCCGGTTAAATATGTTAATCTTTCAAACAGCATTTTGTCGGGAAGCGTTACAAATACCGAGACATATACGCTTATGTTTGCAAGTAACTGGAAAGGAAAGTTCAGACTTAAGGACAGCAGCGGAAAGTTCTTTACCTATAAGGATGAGGATGGAAATGAGAAAGATACCTGGGAGGTCAACGGAACGCTTGATCCCGAGATACAGTACTGCCAGGATGGTGATGATGCCAAGGACACAAAGGTGCGTATTGAGATTCCGAATCTTTCTGTGGGTAAAAATGATTTTACGGTAGAGTATACGCCGGACGCTACATGGTCTCCGGAGTATGATAAGTATGAGCCCGAAAGAAAAGTTATTGAACTGAAAAGCTACAATATGGTCGAGGTTCCTTTCTCGGTAGAGTATAGAAAATATGGTGAGGAAGGCCAGACAATCTATGTATCGCAGGATGGAAAATCCACAAACATAGGTACGAAAGAGAGCCCGCTTGACATTTATACGGCTGTCAAATATGTACAGCCCGGTCAGACAATCCTTTTGAACGGCGGACGTTACAGTCTGAATACGACGCTTCAGATCACAAAAGGTGTGAACGGAAAGCCGGATGTGGACGAAAACGGGAAAGAGACATATAAGAATTATATTAAGATGATCGGCGATCCAGCTGACAAGGAACGCCCTGTGCTTGACTTTAACGGTACGGTGGCTGCAGTGGTAGCAGTCGGAAACTACTGGTATTTTAAGGATTTTGATGTAATACGCTGTAAGGACGGTGAGAAAGGTATTCAGGTATCCGGCAGCTGGTGTGTATTTGACAGAGTGGATACTTACAGAAACGGAAGTACAGGTTTACAGATCTGCCGTGCGGCAAGTACGGATACTTACAGAGACTGGCCACATGATAATCTGATTCTCAACTGTAACTCTTATCTGAACGTTGATAAGGGTTATGAGGATGCGGATGGATTTGCGGCAAAGCTTACAAGCGGAAGCAACAATGTCTTTGACGGATGTATCGCGGCTTTTAATGCGGATGACGGCTGGGATCTGTTTGCAAAGGCACAGACAGGAAGCATTGGCGGAGTTGTCATCCGAAACAGTATCGCGTACAGAAACGGTTATGTGCTGAAATCGAAAAAAGACGGAACGATTAAGACGCCTGCGGAAGCGGCGAAAGACGGAGACAGCGTAGTGTGTGTAAAGGGCGACGGAAACGGAAACGGCTTTAAGATGGGCGGTGACGGTCTCCCCGCAGGAAGCCAGTATGATGAGGGCTATGAGGAAAGAAAAAATGATCCGAATATCGCGATTCCGAATATCGGACACAGACTTGAAAATTCCCTGACCTTTGGAAATAAGTCAAAGGGAATTGACTCAAACAGCGCTCCGAATATCAAGGCATATAATTGTATCTCATATAACAATGACGGGGCAAACATCAGTCTTTATACATATGATACAAATAAGAACACGGATTACGAACTTCAGAATGTCGTATCCATGAGAACAGGAACCGATCCGTCAAGAATTGAGCCGGATGCAAAGACATTTCCGGCGGATGCGAACGGCGTTTCATACAAGCCGACCCATAGCATTAACTTCATGAGCGAAGCGGATCCGGGAAACAAGAGTTCGGCATTGTATTTCTCGCTTAAAAATGCAAGATCGATGAAGGCAACTGTAAAAGTATGGTGGCGCAGCAGCAATCCCGACACAGACTGCGAAATGATGATTATGTCGGAAAAAGGCGAGGTATTTGCAAGAGAGTATTCGAATGATTCGGAGAATCGCCGGTTGAGCAATGATAACGGTCTCATTGTTTCCGAACTGGTGACAAAGAATAAGGAAAAGTGCTATCTGGGAGCAAAAGGCGGTTCTGTGAATTTCTATAAGGCAGAGATAACCGTTGAAGTGCCAAAAGCAAATCCAGCAGATGAAAATGATAAATGGGAGGAACAGACTTATACGGTTAATATCAGTGCTATTGATGATTACAAAAAATGCACTGCGGTAACAAACCTTGAGAGAAATGGTTATAAGTCTAAAATCTATTCTAAGCCGGTTGAAATTACATTATATTACAGGGCAATCCCTTCAGACGGTGTTGCCAGCGTCGGTGCGCAAAGCGTCGATAAGATTAACAATGACACTGTATATAAATGGGATGTATCAAATAATACCACAGTAAATAAGAGTGGAAAACAAATTAAAGAAGAAGATTTTAAGTCTTTTAATTATCCGCACCTTAATACTGTGGCTCCCGAAGAATGGAGAAACAGTGACGGTACGATTAAGACGGATGGCTTTCTGGAATTGAACCCGGGCGCGGGGTCATATCCGGCGGATCAGACACCTTCACTGGGAGGAACCGAATCGCCGGTAAAAACGGAAGACTTGATTGGTGAGGACACGGACGGAAGCGTATCATCCGGTAATGCGGGAGTGACAACGCCGGGAACACCATCGGAAGGCGGATTTGGTGAGGACTATCCGGAAGGCGGTCTGGATGTAACGGAAGCGGATGGAAAAACGCCGAAGTATTTCAGACGGATTTGGGCAGCAGATATTAATTATATCAACTACACAGACAAAGAAGACATTGTTTATACCGGAAAGGCAATTCTGCCGGAAGTGCATGTATACTTCAGCGGAAATGATATAGCGCTCAGAAAAGGAAAAGATTACCAGTTGAAATATGAGAACAATATCAACGCGGGAGAAGCAAAGGTAATCATTACGGGTAAAGGCAACTATGCTGGATATAACAATGAGAAAACATTTACGATCAAACCGATCAACTTGAAAACGGATGACACAATCTTTATTCCTTCCAGTGTGGCGCCTGCAGCGGGCAAAGACGCGAAGAAAGAGATAAAGCCTACATGGATGGGAAAAGCGCTGAGAGAAGGTAAGGATTACACGATTGAGGATCATCCGACCAATGCAAACATGCGCGTTGTGAAGGGCGTCGCTCCTAATTTTGTAGACGAAAGAGACGTTACAATTATCAAAGATGCTCCGGCGGATAAGCTGATCAGTAAAGCAAGCGTAAAGATTACCACAGAAAGCGCAAAGCTTGTTTACAACCAGAACGATGATGTCAAACCCGAATGTGAAGTAAAACTGGGTGGAGCTGTGTTGCAAAAAGGAACAGACTATACGGTTACATATGCAAACAACAAGGAAATCGGAAAAGCGACGCTGACAGTAGTCGGCATCAATAACGGAACAACCGGTTACTTCGGCAGCAAGAGCGTAAACTTTACAATTAAGAAAGGAAACCTGAAAGACGCAGAAATCTCCTATACGATTTCGAAAGGGCAGAGTAAACCGTTGAAAGAGTATGTGGAATCGGTGGATGGCGTCGAGTTTAACGGAAAATCAGGTGCATTGCCGCCAAACCGCATTAAAGTTGTAATGAACGGAAAAGAACTCGTAAACGGTACGGATTTCAAGATTGTACAAAGCGGAACGGAAAGAGCGGGAACAGCGACTGTTACAATAAAAGGTATGAACGGTTATATGGGTATGCAGGCATTCAAATTTAAGATCCTGCCGCTTAACATTGATGATAAAAATGAGGATGGCACATACAAGATACCGGATAGCGCGTTCTTGTTTCCGGAGGTGAATGGGTACAAAGTTGGCGGTGTGAAGTGTGACAGCTTTATACTTAAGATCGGCGATACTAATATTGATGCGAAGCATTATATGCTCAGCTACAAAAATAACAATATCGTGGCATCGAAAAATGATCCGAAACCGCCTACATTGGTCGTGACAGGACGTAACGGACTGAAAGGAAAAAGAGAGTTTCCGTTTACCATTGAGCGCGCGCTGATGTCGGAGGAGAAAGGTATTTCCGTGTCAGCTAAGGATATTGCTACAAACGGAAAAGAGATAAAGTATTCCGATCTTAAGAGAGCAAAGATTACCGTGACACAAACAGTAGGTCTGAAATCGAAGAGACTTGCGGCAGGACGCGATTACGATAAGAACATTAAGTACTATATTGACATGGACGGAGACTACAAGATTACTGAGAAGGATCACGAGGTTGACATTACTTCAAAGGCTCCGATTGCGGAATTTGATCAGACGAAAGGATACATGACTGTGCTGATCAGAATTAGCGCGGCAAAGGATAATCCGAAGTGTTATTATGGCGAGGGATCTGTTGACAGTTATTTCAGAGTCGGAACAACAGATATCAGCAGAGCGAAGATAATTTATATTACGGGACAGAACAGAGTGTTCGGACAGGAAATCAACGAGTCAGACGGTACGATGTCGGCATATTCCTGGGATACTGTGGTAGCGGATATTGACAAATATGTTGCACTTACATATGACAGTAAGTATAATCCGAATAAGAAGCCGAAACAGAATCCGTCAGATCCGGATGAGAGTATGACATTGGAGGAACGTAAGAGTTTCGGAAAAGAAGTCATGTGGATCAGAAAAACGGAAACGGAATATCTGGTTCGCCCGAATGTTCTTGAAACAGATGGATATGTTATGGTGCCAAACAGCTATAAGAAAAACGACAGAGTCGGCACGGCAAGCTTTGAAATTAGAGGAACAGGAAAATATGCAGGAACAAAACGCATAACTTTCAAGATTTTATCAAAACAGGTGGCCGATAAAATGGCAGCTAAGAAATAAGGCAAAGAGGAACAGGGAGCGTAGAAATACGCTCCCGCTTCTGTTTTTAGGAGGTTTTGCTGTTTTGAAAAATTACGGCATATCGCAATGTGCTCGCGCACATACGAGAAAATTGTACACATTACACAAAAAAAAACTTGAAAATTTGGCAGTTAAAAACGAAAATCCAGAAAAAAACAGACAATTAAATATTGAAAAGAACAAGTTTATTTGTTAAAATGAAAATACTTAGCCGTATTTTATTTAAAAAGTATTGAAACTTTCAAAGCTGCTGGGAAAATTCATTACTTTTGCGGTAAAAAAGGCTAGACGGAACAAAAAAACAAGAAAATCTAGTGCGTTATATTAAGGCGTCCTTAACGGCTGATTTAATGAAAGATATTATAAAATTTTTCAGCAGAAAGGATACTGCAGATAGCAGCGCGCTAAGGGAGGAAGGCAAACGTATGAGCAAATTAAAAAGCAAGTTAGCAAGACGTATCATGGCGATTGTATTATCGGGCGCTATGGTAATGTCAAGTATGTCTGCTTATGCCGCACCCACTGTAAAAGACACAGTGGAAGTTGCAGAAGACGTCAAGAATGACGAAGAAAGCAGCGCAGTCGAAGAGACTCCTGAAAAAGTGGAGAATCTGGCTGTTGAACCCAGTGGAACAGGTGAGACTGGCAGCACAGGTGAAACAGGTAGCACAGGCGAGACCGGCGGAACAGGTGAGACTGGCAGTACAGGCGAAACTGGCGGAACAGGTGAGACAGGTAGCACAGGCGAAACAGGTGAGCAAAAGGAAACCATCGTATACGAGCTGAATGTTGCCGATGTTGCTACATCGAATAACGCAACTGAAGTATGCGGCACAGATAATTTTTTCACACTTAGCGCGAAAAGCGGCGCGAAAATAAGCGCAAACATTGATACTACAGAATATCCATTTAAAATCAGCGACAGTGAAACAAAAACACTATCAAAGGGCTTGAAAACCGGAGGCGGCCCGGGGAGCTATGTTGCAAATAGTAAGGCAATGTATCAATCCATCGGCTTTGAAGTTCCGACGGGATATGTTGCGGATGTTGTAGTATGTGTAGCTGCAACAGCAGATGCAGGGGTTGGTCTGTACGATAAGGACAAAAGTATTGTACAGAACTACGCAGAAGCATATGCGAAAACTACTGCGAAAGTTGCTAGTTTTTCGAACGTAGGAGCAGGATTGTATTTTATCGGAAACGCGAAAAAAAATGGCTTTGGGGAAACTATCGGCAGTGGAAACTCTGTACTCTACTACGCTCGCGTGACATTAACTAAAGTAGATATCGTTCCATGGGAGAAAGTTTTAGCTCCGGTAATTACAGCAGAGCAGGTAGAACGTCAAAACGATATTACCGTAAATCTCTCTAACGGCGTAATCGGTGCACATGCCGGTTATGAACGAATCAAAGTGGGAATGTACTCTGATGCGGATTGCACGACAGCAGTGACTGGAACATCACCAATCAATGCGATCTGCGACAAGGACGGCAAAGCAACGATTACTTTTAAAAATATAAAAAACACAGGAACTTACTATTTCAAGGCAGAAGGAACTCGAGGAGAGAATACGAAAGTAAGTAATGTAGCTTCGGTTAATTTTAAGTATTTTCTGGTTACTCCTTCCATAGCAAGCCTTGATAACATGGGTGCTGGAAAACTTCAGATCTCATGGGGCAAGGACGCTGCGGCAACAGGATATGAGCTTGAAATTTATACAGATAAGGGTTTGACAGCGAAAGTAGATCCGGCAACTTACAGCATAGAAGATAAAGCAAGCGATCCAATTACGAAAGAAATAACGGGTCTGCAGATTGGAACTCTTTATCGTTTCAGAGTTCGATCATATATGGAAAATAAAGAAGGCGACACAGTTACGTCTAAAGAATATTCTGAATGGTCTGCAATAGCAAAAACAAGAATCTTTGAAGAAAAAGATCCTAATAAGTATCATATTGATGCTATTTTAGACGGTGACAATTTGGAGGTTGGCACTACATACGGCGGTCAAGAAGATATTATGACTTTCACCGTACTGGAAAATGATAAAAGAGCAGGTGATTATTCAGAACAGATGGGAATGATATCAGGCTCTGCTAATGTGACCATTGGGGGCGTGGAATACAAATATTCCGTAGCGGGTAAGTGCAATCCTCGAGAAGCAGACGGAACGTCTACACCGAAGGGTACAATTCCTTATTCCGGTGCAGCATTTAAAATAATTCCCAATGCGGATGCACCGTCCAAAATAGTATTTGTAACAGGCGCTGCAGCGGGTAAGCGTTACCATTTTATCAAGGTAAGCAATGCAACAAATGAAGTTCTTGACGACAAGACTGATGCGGATACTCCGGAAGGTTCTTTATCTTTCGTAATGGATCCGGGGAACTATACATACTACTTCTATCTTGAAGGCTCTAAGGTAAAAGTTTATGACATTATATACAGCTTCTATGTTGAGCGGGAAAAGATTGACTGGAACGAAGTTGATGATCCCGTTATCTCAAAAGTAGAAGTGCCGACATCCGACAAGAGCATTATCGAGGTGACTGTAGATGCGGCTATCGGCTCTGAAGGCGGCGATTTACTCACAGTTGAAATGTTTGATTCTGATGGAATTTCACAGGGTACGAATATATCAATGACAGAAGCGGATACGCATAAACTTAAATTTACGCCGAAAAAGTCCGACTCATATACCTTTAAAGCAGTATTGTCGCGTGATTCTGAAACAAATGCGGACGGTGATGACATTGAGTTTCCGGATAAGGAATGTGAATATAAAACACCGACTCCGTTCATACTTCCACTCAGCCAACCGGCTATGAGCAGTGTTACAAACTTAGGCGGCGGAAAAGTTGATGTTGAATGGGGCAGCGTGAAAGAAGCGACAGGATATATTGTAAAAGTATATTCCGATAAGGACTGTAAGGAGGCTGACCTTGTTGCGACAGCAACAACAGCATGCGAATATGAGCGTAACGAAGACAATTCGATTAAGATTGATGAAAAAGGCAATCAAATTATCAAGACACAGGCTCCGACAAATGTGGAAATGGGAGATTCTACAATATTTGAAGTAGGAGAAACCTATTACTTTACTGCAACCGCAACCGGCGAAAACAGAGATCCATCGAAAGCGTCTGCAGCATTTGCAAAGAAAATCACACAAGAGGCGCAGGATAAGTGGTCATTTGCCGCATACGGCTCTTCAACAAGTATTACATCTACAACGAAGAATAAAGCCGGCAAATCGGTTCCGAAGAACGGCTTTGAGGGAGATTTCTATAACGGCGAAGTAACAGTATGGTCAATGGGCGGAGCAGGAAAGGTTGTTCCGGCTACGGTAGACGGACTTGCATTCTACTATACATCAATTGACCCGAATACAACAAACTTTAAACTGAAAGCAAAAGCACATGTAAATGAGTGGTACTTATCAAACGGACAGGACGGTTTTGGTCTTATGGCAGCTGACCAGGTTGGTCAAAACGGTAACGGCGATTACTTATGGACCAACTCTTATCAGGCAGTTGTTTCTAAGATTGAGTATAACTGGGATGGTGAAGAAGTAACAACAGATACTACAAAGCCCAAGATTTCTATGAAGATCGGTGTTGGCGCTACAGAAAAGATCGGTGCGACAAAAGAAGATGTTGACAAGATTACTAAGGGTGAGATTACTCAGCCGGTAAACTGGTCAGCAACCCAGACTCCGCTCGATACGACTTATGCAGGACTTGCCAAACCGGGTATTACTACGAATTGTAATATGGTAGGTAACGCCGGCGCCTGGGATGATAAGAAAGGTAAGTGGGTAGAGCAGGATCCACCTTCGGAAGGTGAGGAAACATATGTTGATTTCGAGCTTACACTCGAGAAAAATAACACAGGTTATTTCCTGAGTTACCTTATGCCGAACGGCACTCCTATGATACAGAAATATTATGATCCGGAAGCGCTGAATCATATCGTAGAGGATAAGGTTTATGTTGGTTTCTTTGCAGCAAGAAACGCAAACGTAACCTTTACGGATATTGAGTTTGAAAAATCACCATATGATCCTAACGGAGAAAAGGAAGAGCAGCCTACAAAGTATATCACACTTACAAAAGCTGTATCATCGCCTGCAGTTACCAACACAAGCGATTATGAACTAGTCTTCACAAGTAACTGGGACGGTTTACTGGAAGTAAGAGACAGCAGCAATAAGATTGTTGGCAAGGCAGAGGTTACAGGAAGCCTTGATACAGAGAAGGCAAAGTTGAAGGAAGGCGACAACGATAGGGATACAAAAGCAAAAGTTGAGATTTCGGGTCTTGAGGTGGGAAGTAATGTATTCACATTAACATTTACACCCAGCAAAAACATGAAGAATCCTCCAGAATTTACCGCATTGCGCAGCTATGATCCGGTAACAATCACACATACTGTTGACTACAGAAAGTACGGTGAGGAAGGCAATATTCTCTATGTAACACCTGACGGAAAATCAACAAATACTGGTACAAAAGCTGAGCCGCTTGATATCTTTACGGCAGTTAAATATGCACAGCCCGGACAGATTATTTATCTTGCTGGCGGCACATACAGCCTTTACAAGGCACTTACAATTCTATCAAGCGTCAACGGTAAACCGGGAACAGGCGAGAAAGATTATTCAAATTACATTAAAATGATGGCTGATCCCGAAGCCAAAGAAAGACCTGTATTTGACTTTAACGGAGTTAACGGTATGACCGTAGGCGGAAATTACTGGTACTTGAAGGGCTTTGACGTAACAGGTTCGAAGGACGGACAGGACGGTATCAAGGTTTCCGGAAGCAACAACGTATTGGATCAGGTAAATGCATATAAGAACGGTAATACAGGTATTCAGATCAGTGGTTCCGGTAATGATACATATAAGTACTGGCCTCAGAACAATCTTATCCTGAACTGTACTTCTTATCTGAATGCAGACCACGGTTATGAAGATGCCGACGGTTTCGCGGCGAAGCTTACAATCGGAAGCGGTAACGTATTTGACGGATGTATCGCAGCATACAACGCTGATGACGGTTGGGATTTATTCGCAAAGATTCAGACAGGACAGATTGGTTCTGTTACTATTCAGAACTGCGTTGCTTACAAGAACGGTTATGTTCTCAGAGTGGACGGTTCAGCGAAAGGCGCACTTGATTTGGAAGGTGAGCAGGTAACTGCAGGTAACGGTAACGGATTTAAGATGGGCGGCGATGGACTTCCCGGCGGAAGTATCCATGATGCGGACTACAAGGAAGATGAAAACGGAAATCCTATTTACTCAGGCCACAAGTTAAAGAATTGCGTTGCATTCCAAAATAAATCAAAAGGTATTGACTCAAACAGCTGTCCGAACAACAAAGTATCTAATTGTATTTCATTTAACAATGAAGGTTCTAATGTAGGTTTATATACTTACACAAATGTACAGAAAACAGAATATGTGGTAAACGGTGTTATCTCTTACAGAACCGCATACAAAGGCGTTTCCGACGAAATTTCGGCAAAGGGTCAGACAGAGTATATGGACAACGCAACATACCTTTGGGATGTAAGTAAAAAGGAATCCGTAAATGCAGACGGAACAAGTAAGGTAGCGACGGATTGGTTTACCAATACAAAATTCAAAGGAACAAATACAATCTATGCCGACAAGAACAATGTACTGTTAGGAAGAAACAGCGACGGTACAATCAATATGGGTGGTTTCCTTGAACTTACAGATAAGGCAGGTAAACCGAATATCGGTCTTGGTGAAGGAGAAAAATCTCCGGATAATCTTGTAGACGATACAAACAAAGAAACCGAGGGTAGTGTTTCTGTAGGAAACGGCACTATTATTGACGATACGACATCAGAGGAGCTTTCAAAAGAGCTGAATGATGTAATTGCAGAAAAGAAATACGGTATTTATGTTAAGTATCTTGAGGAAGTAGAGTATACAGGCACGGCAGTAAAACCGGAAATCAGAGTATACTTAAACGGTGCATTGTTTACGGATTACAAGGCAAGCTACAAGAATAACGTGAATGCATATGTTGCGGGTGATCCGAGATACGCGAACATTCTCGATACCAAGAGACCTACTCTGGTATTGACACTTAAGGGTTCATATCAGGGAACATATGAATATTACTTTGATATTAAACCGGTTGACATTACGACATCCGTATCTGTATCCGGTATGAGCGCAGTAGCTGACGGTAGAGCAAAGAAAGTTGCTCCTACACTTATTTACAATGGCAAGAAGCTTTCATTAAATAAGGATTATGTAGTTAGCAGCGAAGAAACAGCATACACGGCTGCAAAAGCAGACGGCTATGATGTGACAATCGATGCTACAAAGGGTACAAGCGGAAACTTTACAGGCGTATTAAATACGAAGTTCTACCTTCTTGATTCGTCTGATGTAACAGATATCAGCAAGGCTGCTATAAAGCTTCCTGCAAGCGCATACGAATATGTAGGCAAGGCAATTACGCCTGTTCCGACTGGATATGACGCTGATAAAATGGATATCTCATACATTAACAACGTTGAAGTAGGTAAGGCAACCGTAACAATATCAGGTAAGCCGGAAGCAAAAACTGTCGGAAGCAAGACTTTAACCTTTACGATCAAGAAAGCGGCTCTGAAGGCGGGCGACAGCGTAAAGGTAACTGGTATTAAGGAAGAAGGGTATTCTTATACAGGTGCAGCTCTTTCACCGGGTACGATAAGCGTAAATGTGAAAGATGAAAACGGCAATGATGTAAAAGTGGAAGGTGTGAAGAAGGGCAGCAAGGATATCAATGAAAAAGACGAGAACGGTCTTTACAAGTATGGCTATACATACCAGTATAAGACAAACACAGAGGCAGGAAACGCTACATTGACAATTTCCGGAATTCACAACTTCTCAGGTAATGCAAGTTATAAATTTAAGATTAACCCTGTATCGACGACAGTTACTACAATACCTGCTGAAAACAGCAAGTATAAGTTTACAAACAAAGGCTTAGAGGTTGCTTACGATCCTACTGCTGAATATACGCCGAGCGGAACATTGACGGATATTATCATTAAATATAATGG
>JAIEDW010000285.1 GCA_029067805.1 Lachnospiraceae bacterium | reverse complement strand
CACGGAAAAACTTTTGTATCAGTAAATGATGAGGAACTTAATGAGCTAAATATAGGATTACCAAAATTGCCATATAAGGAAGAGATTTTTAAATATGAAGTTTTAAGAAGCGTGAAGCCGACAGAGATCGTTGATGAAATAATTCCTGAAACGATAGAATACCAGCGTCAGCTTAAGCAAATGTGGGTTGATATTGGAGTATACAGCGCTGTTCAATATGACTTTGACAAAGAATTTGAAGTTCATTACGATATAGACAATAAAAATTACTACATACTTGCGGACGGGAAAAAGTTTGCCGATATTGAAGTGAAGCGGACGATGTTTTTTAAGATAATCTACGTTCACTATTATTGGAAAGTACTGTTAGATGATTAAAGAGTGAAATAGGACAGCCGACAAAGTTAAATTTCTAACAAAGATTATAAAAAATAGCGGTAAATCTATGTGATAGGTTTACCGCTGTTTCTTTTTATATTACTATGTATCCGTGTTCCCCTGTCGTTATCTATTTTTCCGCATCAGAGTTTTACGAACCGTTCTGCCTCCTGTTTGAGCTGAATTGAAATGGAACTGTTGTCCTCCATCTGTTTCGTAATCTGTGAGATTCCATCCACCAGCTCGTTCGTATTCATGGCTGCCGTTGTTACAGCGTTCGCACTTTCGTCAATAGCAACGCTGATGCCGTTGATAGATCCTACGATTTCTGTAATGATTGCCTTCAAATCTCCTGACATATCATTGAACCTTGTCACAATCTCATTCACATGTACTGCATCCTCACGGTACTGTCTGCCGCTCTGTACAAATCCATCATAATCCGGCAAAATCGTTTCGTTGATATATTTTACAATCTCATCCGAATTTCTGACAAGCTCATGCACGGCTGATGTTACCATATTGTTGATATTCTGAATATTGCTCGCTGTCTCCCGGCTGGAATCCGCAAGCTGCCGAATCTCATCAGCAACCACTGCAAAGCCCTTTCCAGCTTCGCCTGCTCTTGCCGCCTCAATGGACGCGTTGAGTGCAAGCAGATTTGTCTGCGAAGAAATGCTCAAAATCTCATTGGTGAGATCGTTGACACGGTCAACACTCTTCGAATCTTCCATCGCCTTTTTCAGAGAACCTAAAATTTCCTCTATAACGCGACTTGTATTATCCTTGTTGGAAACTGCCGTGTTCTCAAGATCGCTTGCCCTCTTTTCCATCTCGTTTGCATAATTAGAAAGATTTCCGGATGCATCCGCAATCTCATTGACATTATCGCCCACCTCGCCAGATTTGGTATTTACACTGGACGTGGTAGCAGCTACCTCCTCCATCGAAGCAGAAAGCTCTTCCATCGCTGCGGAGATGTCGCATGAGCTTGCGTTTGCTGAGGATACATTTTCTGACACTTGTGTCACAATTGTATCAAGTGCGGATGAGTTTTCCGTAATTTTACTCATAATACCCTGCAGGGTTTCAATAAATTTATTCACACTGTCGGAGAGACGCGCGATTTCATCTTTGCCTACAATGATAATCCTCCTTGTCAGATCGCCCTTGCCAGCGTTAATATCTTCAATCATTTCGATAAGATCATTATTCATCTTGAGAATAGGAGTTACAATCTCAACATTGCATAACAAAATGGTACCCGCTGTCATGATAAGTCCAAAAATCAAAAAACCGGAGCTTACGGCAACAGACGTCGTATATGCGCTCTTATTTGCTGCAATTCCATCTGACACCGATCCCATCTCATAGTTTTTAAGCTGCACAATGCAATTGTCCACAGCCTCAATATCATCGGTAAAGGCTCCATTTGCGAGTGCCAGAGCCTCATCGTCCTGATTGTTAGCGCTAAGTGTTATCAATTCCGTAAAATCTGCTATAAACACTTCGTATGCCGCTGTAAACTGTTCGTATAAAGACACCTCCTCCGAACCAAAATTAAGCAAAGCTTCAAACTGCTCCTGTGCCGACTTCATGCTTGCGAACACATCATCTATTTGTACTTCCAGTTTCCTAGATGTCTCATCATCCTCTACTATGATGTGATTGTACGCAATGCGCGACATTTGCTGGAAATTCGCATCGAACTCTCCAACGAGGTTCAGACATTGGGCAGTATTTTCCGATATGTCTGTACTCGTAGCCATAATACGACTCATTCCAGTATAGCTCATTACTCCCATAAGCAACATAATCGCCGCCAGTGTGAGCAATGGCAGCATAATCTTGTAACGGATTTTCATGTTTTTAAATATACGCATATTTTTTTCTCCTTACTTTAAAAAATTTTATCTTTTCTTATCACTCATTGCGCCTTCTTTTAGATCAATATAACAGGCGCAACATGACAAGGCAGTGAATAAAGAGACATTACACCAAATTAAGTATAAGAGTAAAGTTAGAGATATAAAACGGTCAAAGCTCTTTTATTTGTGTAAAATTAGGACAAATGGGCATATGTTGTGGGGCAAATCATTTTTATCTGACCATATATGCCCGTTTGTCTATTGAAACATTTGCCGGACAACTGTATAATAAACATAGGAAATTGAGTAGGAAAGCTTTCTTCCCTACTCGTGCGCTGGGCACCTGTCAGCTCTGCTGACAAATTTCCACTGGGTGCCCATGTGCATAAATATAAATAAGAAGTATGGAGAAAGGAAGCGCACCATGAAGCATGAGGTAACGACCTTAAATACCAAACACATTATTGCTGAATCATTGAAAAAAGCCATGATGAAAAAACCTTTTTCCAAGATCACAGTCAGCGAGATTATTTCCGACTGCGGTGTAAACAGAAAGACGTTCTATTATCATTTTGAGGATACCCATGCTCTGATGAAATGGATGCTGAAGACGGAAGTCATCGAAGTGGTTAAGAGCTTTGACCTGCTTCTGAATTATGAGGAAGCAATCTTCTTCGTTTTTGATTATATGGATAAAAATGGCTATATCATCAACTGTGTCTGTGACGACATCGGACAGGAGGGAATGAAACAGCTTTTTCGTGATGATCTTTTCAATATTATTAATTCCATCATTGACCGTGTCGCAGTGGGAGCAGGGAAAAAACTGGAGCCGGACTATCAGGAGTTTCTTGTCTGGTTTTATTCAGAAGCGATAGCCGGAACGCTGCTGGATTACACGAAAAATAAAGAAATCCCGAACCGGAAAAAAACAGCTGCATACCTGTCTGCTATGATGGGAGCTGCTGTGTCGCATATTGAAAATATTGTATAAGCGCAAAACAACATTGACAAAAACATAGATTCGTTATATCATTGACAAAAATATAAACAAAGGCTATGAAGAGAAGAGTAAGCAGTTAGATATGTTACAGAGAGTCTGATGAGGTGAGAACAGGCGCAGAAGGAATTGCTGAAAATGGTCTTGGAGCCGCGTACCGAAGCAATTATGCCAAGGCTACGACGGGTGCACCCGTTACAGTGATAGACTATCGATGAATCATTTCTCGTCCGTAGTTGATAAGGCCGATATCGTGAGGTATCGGTAAATTTAGGGTGGTAACACGAAGCATACGCTCTCGTCCCTGAAAAGAAAATTTTCAGAGAGGAGGGTTTTTTTATTGCCAAAAAATGAAACACGTTATCATCATAAAATTTAAGAAATGAGGGAATACAAAATGAAAAATATTTTAATTGGCGGAGCATGGCCGTATGCAAATGGTTCACTGCATATAGGACACATCGCAGGATTGCTGCCCGGAGATGTATTGGCAAGATATCATAGGGCGATTGGAGATACTGTATTTTTTGTGTCAGGAAGTGATTGTCATGGAACACCCGTAGCGATTCGGGCTAAACAAGAAAACAGAACCCCACAGGAGGTTAGCGATTTTTATCACCAAGAATTTGCCGAATGCTTTAAAAAGCTAGGTTTTAGCTATGATGTATATACAAAAACATCATCAGAAGAGCATAAAAAATTCGTAACAGAATTTCATAAAAAACTGTACGAAAGCAAATATGTATATGAG
>JAIEDW010000284.1 GCA_029067805.1 Lachnospiraceae bacterium | reverse complement strand
CCAACCTCTGCAATTGGAGGAAGCTGTACTAATTCAGGATCAACTTCGTTCTTGATAAGGCTGTCTGTAAGGTTCTGGTACCAAGATCCAGCCCAGTATGTGAATACACCAGAAGAACCTGTCTGATCATTTGAGAACCATTTCTCACGCGCAATCTTTGTAGATGCCGTCAATGACTCAGGATCGATGCAGCCATCAACATATGCCTGCTGCATTCTTAAGAGTGCTGCCTTTGTTTCCTCTGTCTGGAAACCATCATACCATACACCATCATCGCCCTGAAGAAGTGAAGGATATGCATCCTGCCAGAACTCAGGCAGATAGTTGATATAAGGTGCCTCGTTGCCAACAAAGCCGGCTGCTACAACACCATAAGTATCTCCTGCTTTTCCGTTTCCGTCGGGATCTTCATCATGGAATTTCTTTAACATATCATAGTAGTCATCATATGTCTTAATATCGTTGATATCGATTCCTACTGCATCAAGCCATGCCTTCTTAACATAAGTAACGCAACCATTACCGTATGTAGGCGCAAAACCGTATAAATGTCCCTCAGAATCCTTTAATGCCTCATTGATTCCAGGAAGTGTCAGTCTGCTCTGGAAATCAGCATTATCATATGCTGCTGACATATCCCAAAGAAGACCTGTCGGTGCATACTGCTTGAACATATCTGCTGACATAACGATTACATCAGGATAGTCACCGCCTGCGAAAAGACGACCAACTGCATCCACATATCCTGAGTGGTCAAACTGCTGGATGTTTAAAGGAACACCAACAGCATCTTCCCACTGCTGTTTAAATTCTGCCTGTCCGCTGTCAAGTGTAGCTGTAAGTGTACCGTTTACTACCATATTGATGCCTGTATCGGCAAGAATTGTATGATAGTCAACATCTGCTACCTCACCGCTGTTTGATGTACCGGCATTGGAATCTGCTCCCACATTACCGGCGTTGGAATCTGCTCCCGGTGCGCTCGGTTCTGAACTAGAGCCGCCGCATGCTGTCAATGAAACGACCATCGCAGATGCCAAAAGTAAAGATAGTGCTTTCTTTTTCATTTCCTTTCTTTCCTCCCTAAAAAATAAATTAATTATAGTTTCAGACAAGGGCATACTCGAATCTGTTTTAGATTTCAACGTCATACTCCGTGTCTATTTTAGATTTTACCATTGGAAGTGCTTTCATGCAAGTAAGAAATTTAGAAAAATTGTACTATTTTCACGCATTTTTAGAAAAAAAGCCTTTATTTTTGGGCATTTTGCGTGTTTTAGGGAGTAAAAAAAATTTTTAAAAAATTTTAAAATTACTAAAAAATCACTAAACTTTATCAATATTTTTTATAAATTTTTTGTCAAAATTGGGTAATGTCATGTCGGATTACATAATATAAGGTGTACATACTGACAAAGGACAGCGCATTTTTTAATACAAATTGACCAATTTGACCATCGCCTTTTTTCAGTTCCTATATACAATGTTTCCACAGACAATCGTGTATTTTACAACGCCTTGCAGTTTCTGCCCCGTAAACGGTGAATTTGACGCCTTGGAGCGATAGTTTCCTGCCGTCTGGCTTTCTTTCGGATCGTAAATCACAATATCGGCAGGCGCACTCTCCGTAAGCGTTCCCGCGTTTAGTCCGTACAGTTTTGCTGGATTCGTGCTCATACATTGTAATAACTGCATATGCGTAAAACCGTTTTCTCCCACGAGTTTTGTGACACCAAGAGAAAGCGCCGTTTCCAGACCGATAATGCCGCTTGGCGCCTCCGTAATCGCTTTTTCTTTCTCTTCTCTGCTGTGAGGCGCATGGTCTGTTGCAATGATATCGATCGTGCCGTCACGTAAGCCCTCGATGATTGCAAGCCGATCTGCCTCCTCTCTTAAAGGCGGATTCATTTTGGCAAGTGTACCATACTGAATTGCCGCCTCCTCCGTGAGGCTGAAATGATGCGGCGTCGCTTCAGCGTGAATATTGTCGCTTCCGTTCTGGGCTGCACGATGCTTTGCCTCTCTGACAAGCTGTACGCTCTCTCTGGCACTGATATGCTGGATATTTAAAATAGCGCCTGTTTTTAACGCAATTTCCAAATCCCGCGCAATCAGTGAGGTTTCCGCCTCCCGAGGCGAACCACCTATTTCAAAATGCGCGGATGCTTTTCCCCTGTTAATGCCGTTGTTTGCAATCAGCGACGGATCCTCCTCATGCAGACTGATTGGTACATGCAGCCTGCTTCCGTTTCGAAACGCCTCCTCCAAAAGCGCTTCGTCCATAATCGGAATCCCATCATCCGTAAAACCGACTGCGCCACACGAAGAAAGCTGCTCCATATCCGTAAGTTCTCTTCCCGCCATCGCTTTTGTCACGGTTGCACAGGTATAAACGTTCAAATCCACAGTTTTCCCTTTTTCAATCACATATGTTACTGTTTCTTTATTGTCCACGGCGGGCTTCGTATTTGCCATCAGCACGACGCTCGTAAATCCGCCTTTTACAGCTGCCCTTGCGCCTGATTCGATATCCTCCTTATAGGTAAATCCAGGATCTCTGAAATGCACATGCACATCGACAAGCCCCGGTGCTACGATACACCCTGCCGCATCAATCGTATCGCATTCTGCGTCCGAAACAATTTCGCTTTTTACCTGTGCAATTTTTCCGTCCTTTACAAGAATATCCTTTTTCTCACATAAATCCTGAGAGGGATCAATGACCAGACCGTTCTTTATTAATAACATATGTTATCCTCCTTTGTATCGTTTGATTCCCACTATTTCAATAGCATTATAGACTATCCTACCATAAAACACACAATCCGCAAACTATAATTCAACGCTTTGTTTACTGGAATTTCATCGGCTTATCGTCAATATTTTCGGTTTTTATGACTATGTAGGGTGTCGTCGGGGTGCCTGTGACATTTTGCGCCGAACCGGGACCAATGAGCGTCGTATCGATGAAAATCGCGTCCGCCGTTTCATAAAATTCGTTTACAGTGATGCTGTATCCCCCACTTGGCTGCTCACCGTAGCCGACTGCAATATAAAGTTCCTCACCAATCGTGTAACTGATCTGAAACGCGCTTCCCGATTTTTCCGCAATGATGCTTTTGAGCGCGTCCGGCTGTTCATTCTCACCAATCACGGTAAAATCCAGATCCCTCAGTTTATCCCCTGCCGTTTCCTGTGCTTCACAGCCCGTCAATGCAAGCACCAACATTGTGATTACAACTACGCGCATCAAATTTTTTATCGAAATATGCATACCGCCTCTCCTCATATTTAATATGCTTTTTCTGTATAAAACTATGCTTTCGCGCGAAAAGATATGCTTTTATTATTGATTTTACGGCATAAAATGTATAAGATACTAATGTGAGCCAAAGATTAAGATTATACTGGCGGTCGAAAAAACTGACCGCTCAGTATAAAATGATGCACACAGCCGCATGAGGAAATATGCCGCTTTGCGGCTGGCGCAATACTCACGGCAAATATTATTTACCGTGAGTATAAATTTTTGTACAGAAAGGATTAATGCGCTTATGATAAGACTGATTCTGGTAGTTTCTTTTGTTGTTCTTTTTTTGCTTTTCACAATTCCGGTTATGTTTGTAGAATATATCATCGGTAAGTTCAATCCCGATGTAAAGAGCAGATCAAGCCTTGCGATCGTAAACTGGGCGTTTCGATGCGTACGGTTTCTGGCGGGCACAAAAGTCGACTATATCGGACTTGAAAATGTTCCCACCGATACGCCCGTGCTCTATGTAGGCAACCACCGCAGCTTTTTTGATATTGTGCTAACTTACCCGAAGGTAGCGCGTCCGACAGGATATGTTTCCAAAAAAGAAATCGAGAAAGTTCCGTATCTCAATATCTGGATGCGCAACCTCCATTGCCTGTTTCTTGACCGCGACGATATCAAGTCGGGTATGCAGATGATCTTACAGGCAGTCGATTTAGTAAAGGACGGCAAATCCATCTGTATTTTCCCCGAGGGAACACGGTCGGAGTCCGAGGACGAATTTCTTCCCTTTTTTGAAGGCAGCTTTAAAATCGCAGTAAAATCGGGCTGTCCCATTGTTCCGATGACAATCAATAACAGCGCTGCCGTGCTTGAGAATCATTTTCCCCTCATTAAAAAATCACATGTTATTATTGAGTACGGAAAACCAGTCTATCCTAAAGACCTCCCAAAGGAACAGCAAAAACACCTTGCGCCGTACTTTCATGACCTGATGAAAGAAGTGCATGACAGAAACGCCACAAAGGTTTGATTCTGATTAGATCAAAAAACTAGCCCGGTCTAGGCTAGTTTTTTTGTTAAACTTTTTCAATATATTTTTATTCTACATCTGCCAAAGCTGCCACATCTTCTTCTCCTGTACGGATCTTGACAACCTTGTCAACATTGTATACAAAGATTTTTCCATCTCCAATATGACCTGTGTAAAGTACTTTCTTCGCACTCTCAATCACTTTGTCAACCGGAATGGTGGAAACAACAACCTCTACTTTCACCTTCGGAAGCAGCGTCGCGTCAATCTCCGCTCCGCGGTACTTCTCACCGGCACCCTTCTGAATGCCACAGCCCATGACCTGTGTCACGGTCATGCCGGTTACGCCAAGATCGTTCATAGCCTTTCTCAACTTATCATAACGGCTTAACTTCGCAATAATAACCACCTTGTAAATACCTGACGCCGACGCAAACGGAACTTGCGATACCTTGACTGCCGCGTTCTTCTGCGCCTCCGACGCCTCTGCATAGACATCCGTGCCAAGCTGTGTATTCTCGTTCTCCTCCATAATCATATTGTTTGAAATATCCATCATCGCAAAGCCCGCATATGCGGAAGGAAGTCCATGCTCTGTCGCATCAAGACCGATGATCTCTTCCTCCTCGGTTACGCGAAGTCCAAATATTGCCTTAATAATAACAAACGTTATTGTAATTGTAACCGCTGTCCAAGCGATAACGCAGAACATACCCAGCAGCTGCATTCCCAATAACCGGAAACCGCCGCCGTAGAAAAGACCCGTGCCGCAAATCTGGTTTGCACCGAAGCTTACACCGTCGCCATAACCTCTTGCATAAGCCGGAGCCGTATCCGTCGCAAAAAATCCGACTGCAATCGTACCCCAGATACCGTTTAAACAGTGCACTGCGACTGCACCTACGGGATCGTCAATATGTAACTTATAGTCAAGGAACCATACGCCAAAGCAGACCAGAAGCCCCGCAACTGCACCGATTACAATCGCGCCAAACGCATCTGTCACATCACAGCCTGCGGTAATTGCCACAAGACCCGCAAGGGAAGCATTCAGACACATCGACACATCCGGCTTTTTGTACTTCACCCATGTAAATACCATACATACCACTGTCGCAATCGCGGGCGAAATCGTCGTCGTCAAAAAGATGGAGCCAAGTTCTGCAATCGAAGTTGCCGCCGCACCGTTAAAGCCGTACCAGCCAAGCCAGAGAATGAACACGCCCAACGCACCGATTGTCAGATTATGTCCCGGAAATGCGTTGACCTTCACGATTTTTCCGCTCTTATCCTTTGTGAACTTACCGATACGCGGTCCCAACATTTTAGCGCCAATCAGTGCGCTGATACCGCCCACCATATGGATTGCGCAGGAACCGGCAAAATCATGGAATCCCATCTGTGCAAGCCAGCCGCCGCCCCAAATCCAGTGCGCTTCAATCGGATAAATAAGGGCTGAAATCACTCCGGAATATACACAGTAGGAAAGAAACTTTGTTCTCTCCGCCATTGCTCCGGAAACAATTGTTGCCGTCGTTGCGCAAAACACTAAGTTGAACACGAAATTTGACCAGTCAAAATCTGCATAGCTTGTAAAAATGTCAAATCCCGGCTTTCCGATCAGTCCCACCATGTCCTCACCGAGCAGCAAGCCAAATCCGATTAAAATAAACGTACAAGTACCGATACAGAAATCCATCAAATTCTTCATAATGATGTTTCCTGTATTTTTCGCTCTGGTAAAGCCTGCCTCCACCATCGCAAATCCCGCCTGCATCCAAAATACCAATGCCGCGCCGATTAAAAACCATACACCATAGACCTCACCAGTTATGGCACTCATAATCTCCTCTGCCATCCTTTTTTCCTCCTCTGTTTCACTTTTTCATAATAGCCCAATGTCCGTACGTTCGCGAAACGTTTAAAACAAAAAAAGACGCTCCGGGAATGCTGTTTCCCAAAGCGCCTTTGCTTTATGTGACATATCTTATCACTGCCATTTTTTATTGTCAAACGAATTTTTCTTGAGTAGTTTATAATCTATCCAAACATGTGTTTGTATATACGGTATCCTGCATTATATGTGCATTATCCGCAATCGATTTATTCTATTTTTCTTGCAATTTTTGTGAATTTGCATGATAAACATAGTGCACAAATTCCTTTTCTATGATTTTGTTTACAAAATTCTTCTCATGGAAATCCAACGCGGGCAGTGTAATCTTCCCTGCACTCTCAAAACCAAGCCGCTCACAGAGCTTTACGGATGCCGTATTATCCTCATTGACAAAAGCACAAAATTCCGTTATGCCAAGCGTATTCATTCCATATCGCAGCGCTGCCTCACACGCCTCATACGCATATCCCTGATGCTGATACGCTGTGCCAAGCATAAAACCCAGCTCAAGCCCGTTAAATCCTTCCTTATACTCCAGTCCCACACGTCCGATGATCTCATGATCCTTCTTAAGCTCGATCACCCACATACCATAGCCGTAAAACCGATACACATTCTCAATATAAGCTTTTGTGTATTCAATCTCTTTCTCCATTTCAGGAAAAAGCGGCTCCATATACTTTGTGATATTTTCATCACCGTAAAGCTCGTACAGGCGCGGCACATCTTCCACTGTAATCTCTCTGATCCTAAGCCGATTCGTTTCCGTAATATCCCACGGTAAACCGCGAAAACGCCGATACACCCTGTCTTTGTATGCATCGTCGATATCTTCTGCGCGTTCCACACAGTATGCGCCGCTTGGAAACGTTTCTGCCTTGTTCTTTTCATTTAATACCACAATGTATGGTATATTCTTTTTCGCATAATCGGCTGCCATTTGGGGTGAGTCGGTTATTTTTACGTCTGCCTTTTCAATCCTCATAGTCTGAACCCGTTTTCAATACACACTTTCTTTATCACCTAAACAATATCGTATCACCACTGTTTCTTGTATACAAGCATTTTGCATAAAAATCCTTTACTATCTCGCCATTTTATCATAAGATAAGGGATGAAAACTGAATGAAAAAGGAGATAAAAATCATGGCACAAAACCCAATTATTACAATTGAAATGGAAAATGGCGATATCATCAAGGCAGAGCTTTACCCTGAAATCGCCCCAAATACGGTAAACAACTTTATCAGCCTTGTAAAACAAGGTTACTACAACGGACTGATCTTTCACAGAGTCATCAACGGCTTTATGATACAGGGTGGCTGTCCCGAAGGTTCGGGAATGGGCGGTCCGGGATACTCTATTAAAGGGGAATTCTCGCAGAATGGCTTTGAGAATAACTTAAAGCACACGGAAGGCGTTCTCTCCATGGCAAGAAGCATGATGCCGGACTCCGCAGGAAGCCAGTTCTTTATCATGCACAAGACAAGTCCTCATTTAGACGGCGCTTATGCGGCGTTTGGAAAAGTGACAGAAGGTATGGATGTGGTGAACCGCATCGCTGAAACCAACGTCGATTATTCGGACAGACCGCTTGAAAATCAAGTGATGAAGAGTGTTACCGTTGATACGTTCGGAGTGGAATATCCGGAACCTGAGAAACTCTAAAGAGTTTCTCAGAAAAGCAATTTATACGGAAGGAACAATTACAAATGCTGTTTGCAAAGAAATGCCCTATGTGCGGTACAAAAATGAGCAAGGTAAATGGGGTTCTCACTTGCCCCATCTGCGGTTATAACGAATCATCTCACGACTCGTCCTACACCACTTCCGGTTCGGGTGCAAGCACGAAAAATACAAATGCAAGTACGAGCACAACCACAGGTACAGGTACGAACACAAATATAAATGCGAATGCAACCGCAAGTAAAAACACAAGCGAAAACGCTCACTCTTACAATCAGACTCCCGACGCTGCATCGGGAAATCCGCATGAACAAAGTAACAATGCCGACAGTCAGCAAAGTAATGCAAAACCTTACCGGCAATATCCGAATCGGCCGCGGACAAACAATAACGCGCCGGACATACGCATTGTTCTTTTGATTATATTTGCGGGCATTTTTGTTCCTGCTATTGCTTGGTTCTTTGCTCACGAAAAATACGACGAAGACAGACCGAAAGCCCCCTATTCTGACGCGCTATCCGACTACTACGATTTACGCCTACGTGGCTATGATACCTCAAAAAAGGTTCCTCAAACACCGTTTTTTATCCAGACAGTTTGTCGAATATTTAACAAAGAAATCGACGATATCTCCGCAGAAGATCTCGCACAGGTTATTTCGTTACGCGTATATGGCCAATTCAACAACCACTATATAGCGGTTGACTATACGCTTGCAGACGGCACAAGCGGCACGGTTTATCCTGCCTTTCATTTACCCGATGTAAGTTATGACCTCACCTGTTTTGTCAATCTGGAGGAGCTTTATCTTGAAGATTCCTACGATACCCTTAATTTAAGCGGACTTGACAAGCTGCACACGCTTTATGTTCACAAAAACGATTTCAATAAGATTGCAGAAACCATTACTCCTTCCCAGATTACATCGCTCGGTATTTATAATGGATCTTCCTTTTTGGGACTGAGTGATTTTTCCAATGTCGAAAGTCTTTATCTGGACAACTGGATGAACGACGAAATCAACGAAATCGCGGATCTTCCCAAGTTAAAAAAACTTACCATTGTTGACGGCTTCTCCATTAATGACCTTTCGGCATTATATGATTTGACACAGCTTGAATCCCTTACGATCGATTCCGAATTGCTCACAGACGTAACCTTTTTAACAAAGTTTGATCATTTAACGGAACTTACCATTAAGAAAAGCAAGGTTCTCGATTTCAATCCACTTGCCGAGTGTACTGGATTGAAAAAACTGTATCTTTTGAACAACTATGAAACCACAGACTATGAATTTATAAAAGGAATGACACAGCTTACGGAACTTGGTCTGATCACAAGCGTTAACTATGATGATCCGGATATGCCCGATTTCTCGACACTTAGCAATGTCACAAAGCTTCATGTCGGAAGGTATGCAAGCTTTGGCAATTTAAGAACCATGACGAATTTGGAGGAGCTTATCATAGAGGACGGCCGCTACAGTGATTTTGGCAGCGACAACGCGCTTTTATCGCTCCCCAAGCTTCGCTCGCTTACTTTAATCTACAGTTCCGTTTCCCCCGAAATGTTAAAACAAGTATCCGAAGTCAAAGGGCTTGAATATTTGAATCTGCAGTCGAGCCGGCTATATGGCAGCGTCAATCCGATTCTCTCCCTGCCAAACCTCAAGGAGCTGAATCTTCGATATGCTTCCTTTATGATGGATGCCGACAGTCTTTCGCCGAACGAAAATCTACGGGTTCTGGACTTAAACAAAGCCGAAATTTCCAAATACAATTCAGATCCGTGGGCAGACCGCGAGGATTTAGGCGTCGATGAGATTCAGAAGGCGCTTGCAAATTTTCATGGTATGGAAGCGCTTACGGTGGAAGATTTGAAATTAGACAGTGTAGAATTTGCAAAAGAAATGGAGCATCTGAAGTTATTAAATATCAAAGATAATGATATAGATTCGCTTGCCCCGCTTGAAAACCTGAAAAATCTTCAGCTAATTGTGTGCGAAACAAATCCGATTTCCGATACGGCGGGACTTGATGATATTCTGCTAAAATAGTCTATGTGACAAACGATTTTCGTTGAGTTTGTATAAATACACTTGACAAAAAGAAAAAGTATATTATAATTAGAATAATTCTAAATTTAGGACGGTGA
>JAIEDW010000283.1 GCA_029067805.1 Lachnospiraceae bacterium | reverse complement strand
AAGAGAGAACGTTTGACACGGGGCTGCTGTTAAAGCCCAAAGAATATGCAATCGGCATGGGATGTCGAAAAGGAAAAAATGCAGACGAAATAGAGCAGTTTATTTTGCGCAAATTGGACGCGCTTCAAATTGCTTCGACACAGATTTTTGCGCTTTCGTCCGTCTCGCAAAAAAAGAAGGAGCCGGGAATGCTGGAATGGTGTCAAAAAAGAAATATTCCGTTTATTACATATACTGCCGAAACGTTGCAAAATGTAACAGGATCGTTTCATACCTCCTCTTTTGTAAAAAATACCGTCGGGGTCGATAATGTATGTGAAAGAGCAGCAATAAAAGCATGCGGAAACGGCGGTAGAATGATCGCCACAAAAGATGCGGAAAACGGAATGACAATCGCAATTGCAAAAAGGGAATGGAAGGTAACATTTGATGAAGAATAAAATCAATATCGTGGGAATCGGCCCGGGTCGGGAAGATATGATGACAGGAGAGGCATTGTGCGCGCTGGAACAGGCAGACGTGATTGTCGGCTATCCCCTGTATCTGAATTTACTGGAGGAACGGTTTCAAAAAAAAGAACGGTTATCAACGCCGATGCGCCAGGAAAAAGAACGCTGTATTCTATGCTTTCAGGAAGCGCAAAAGGGAAAACATGTCGCTTTGGTATGCAGCGGCGATGCGGGAATTTACGGAATGGCTTCATTGATGTACGAAATCGGGAAAGATTACCCGCAAACGGAACTTTCCGTCATTCCGGGAGTTACGGCAGCAAGCAGCGGCGCTGCGCTTCTTGGTGCACCTATCAATCACGATTTTTGTGTCATCAGCTTAAGTGATATATTGACTTCATGGGTCAAAATAGAGAGACGGCTAAATGCAGCAGCCGAAGGAGATTTTGTGATCGTCCTCTATAATCCGTCAAGTCATAAAAGAAAGGATTATCTGACGCGTGCCTGCGATATTTTACTGCACACGATAGAAGAGGAACGAATTTGCGGTTACGTCGAAAACATCGGACGCAGTGGAACAACGACAACAATCTGTAGCTTAAAAGAATTGCGAAACAAAAAAGTCAATATGGTCACAACTGTTTTTATCGGGAATTCCGACACGCATGTCATAAACGGAAAACTTGTTACAAAGCGGGGATATCATCTTGATTCAATAAGGCAGTGCGCAGAACATGCTGACGTTTGATATTCGCGTTTCAACGATGAATGGAGGAAACTATTGAAAGAAATACTGATCTTTTCCGGAACAACGGAAGGAAGAACCCTGTCGGAATATCTATCGGACTTAAAAATACGCCATACGATCTGCGTTGCGACCGAATACGGGGAGATTGTGTTAAAAGCAAATCCCATGGCAACCGTGCATCAAGGACGAATGGAGCAAGAAGAAATCAAGGACTTTCTGATCAATGGCAATTTTTCGGCAGTCGTAGATGCAACTCATCCCTATGCGGAAACTGTCACACAAAATGTAAAAGCAGCGGCAACGCAAGCAAAGCTCCCGTACTTTCGACTGATCCGAGAACAGGATCAACGAATGGATTGCGACAAAGTACATTATTTTGAAACAAGCGCTGCATGTGCCAAAGCATTGGAGTGTACAAAGGGAAATATTTTGCTGACAACCGGAAGTAAAGAGCTCTCGACATATTGTATCTCGGAAGAAGTAAAGCGCAGACTTTATGTTCGAGTGCTTCCAAGCACGGAGAGCATTGTGCTCTGTAACGAACAGGGAATTTACGGAAAACAGATTATCGCGATGCAAGGACCGTTTAGCACGGAAATGAATGAAGCGTTGCTCAAACAATACAACATTTCCTATTTGGTAACAAAGGAAAGCGGACAGCCCGGTGGTTTCTCGGAAAAACTAGATGCGGCAAAACATATCGGTGCGTCGGTATTTGTCATAGGGCGTCCTAAGGAAGCGGACGGCTATTCTTTTAAAGAACTATGCTGTGCCTTAGAAAAATTTTATGAAAAAAGCTTTTCTGTGAAAGAGCAGTTAGACATTGCACTTGTCGGAATTGGCATGGGAGCGGAAAACTGTCTGACAAAAGAAGCAGCGCGCGCAATCGATGAATCGGACATTTTACTCGGCGCCCAAAGACTGATCGCACCATATCACGCGTCGGAAAAGTATCCCTATTATCGCGCAGAGCAGATTATTCCATATTTAAGAGGTATTCATGGCAAAAAAATCAGCATTTTGTTTTCGGGGGACAGTGGTTTTTACAGTGGGTGTCAATCATTATACAATGCATTGAAAAAAGAAATTCGGGAAAATCATCTGGACGCATCAATCCGCATTTTACCGGGAATTTCCTCTGTGTCTTATCTTGCCGCATGTATCGGAGAAAACTATCAGGACGCGGCAATTTACAGCATGCACGGAAAAGAATTGTATAATCTTGCACATCGCATAAAAACCAATTCGAAAATATTTTTACTGATGTCCGGCGTAAAGGATATCAACCTGCTCGGAAAACTTTTGATTGATGCCGGACTTTTGGAATGTGAGGTTATTGTCGGATACCAATTATCTTATCCCGAACAGCAGATTCAAAAACTGACGCCGCAGGAATGCTGTGAATTAAAAACAGAAGGCTTATATACTTGCTTTATTCAAAATTCGCCCACTATTGACAAAAAATTGACACACGGCATTGCGGACGCATCTTTCATTCGCGCGAATGTTCCCATGACGAAAGAAGAAGTTAGGGAAGTCAGCATTTGTAAATTACGATTACACGAGAAAGCAGTTGTCTATGATATCGGAAGTGGCACAGGTTCCATTGCGGTAGAAATGGCAGCTTTGTCAAATGACCTTCAAGTTTATGCAATCGAACAGAAAAAGGAAGCTGTTTCCTTGATCACACAAAACAAGGAACAATTTTGTCTGCAAAACATAACCGTGATAGAAGCAAAGGCACCCGAGGGCTTAACAAATCTGCCGCCGGCAACACACGCTTTTATCGGCGGAAGCGGTGGAAACTTAAAGGAAATCTTAGTCACACTGCAACAGATAAATCCCAAAATGCGGATCGTGCTCAACGCAATCAGTCTGGAAACCCTTTGTGAAATCAAAGAATTACTATCTGCGTTTACATTAAAAGATGAGGAACTGGTACAAATTCAAGCAAGCAGAGCAAAACAAATCGGAAACTATCATTTAATGCAGGCAGAAAATCCGGTCTGGATCTGCGCGTTTACATTTTGCGTCGAGCAGGACAAATTGCGGAAAGGACAGAGCCAATTTTGATGAATATAAAAAGAATCATGATTGCCGCACCGAAAAGCGGCAGCGGAAAGACAACGATTACCTGTGCGCTTTTACAGGCTTTAAAAAACATGGGAAAACAAGTTATTTCCTATAAGTGTGGACCGGATTACATTGATCCGATGTTTCATGAGAAAGTGATCGGCATTTCGTCAAAAAATCTGGACACTTTTTTTACCGGCGAAGAACAGACCAAAAGACTGTTTTGCAATGGTATATCAAAATATGACACGGTTGTCATAGAAGGTGTTATGGGCGTTTTTGACGGATTAGGCGGCGTTCGGGAGGAGGGATCTTCTTATCA
>JAIEDW010000282.1 GCA_029067805.1 Lachnospiraceae bacterium | reverse complement strand
ACCCACGCCGTTTATAGCACCGAAACATCCCATGATCACCGCAACGATAAGCAATGCTACCGGCCACGGAATATTCGGCATCCAAGGGAGCATACGAGCAGAATAATCTAAACTCTGCAGCATCATTGCGGAAAGACATGCAGCTAAACCTACCGCACGACCGGCTGAAAGGTCTGTACCTTTCGTAATCAGACAGCCCGATACCCCACAAGCAATGATAAATCTGGGAGATACATTCACTACCAGATTTTTAAAGTTTGTTAGCTTAAAGAAATTCTTAGTTGTAAATCCTGTCAGAATCGCCAACAGCACAATCAAAATGATGATTGCATTGTTCGATATAAATTTTTTCAGATTAAATGATTTTTGCATGATAACATCTCCCTCCTTATTCAAACTGCGTTGCCAGTGCCATGATATTTTCCTGATTTGCCTTATCTCCGTCAATAAATCCCGTCACACGGCCGTCACACATGACCATAATGCGGTCTGACATACCGATCAGCTCACTCATCTCGGAAGATATCATGATGATACTCTTGCCCTGTTTTGCCATTTCGGCAATAATGCAGTATATTTCATATTTAGCCCCCACATCAATACCGCGCGTGGGTTCGTCCATAATAAAGACCTCAGGACTGTTGGCCAGCCAGCGGCTGATCAATACCTTCTGCTGATTACCGCCGGAAAGTGACTGAATCTGGGTTTTCGACGACGGTGTCTTGATAGAAAGCTTCGCCACATTTTCCTGCACCAATTTTTCAATCTTTGCATCGTCTAACATAAACCCTCCAATCAGATATTGATTTAAGGATGCGATGGAAACATTATCCGAAATAGACAGCACACCCAAAATTCCTGTAGCACGCCGATCTTCTGTCAGCATAGCAATGCCGTTATTGATGGCATCCTTTGGCTGGGTAATCTTAAGTTCCTCTCCTTTATATGTAATCCTGCCAGCTGTATGGCTTCGAAGCCCGAACAATCCCTCCATCAATTCTGTACGCTGTGCTCCTACCAGACCGGCAACACCCAGAATTTCGCCTTTGCGTAATTGAAAGGAAACATTTCTGAAACTCTTGGGATTGATAGAAGTAAAGTCTTCCACTTCAAAAACAACCTCACCCGGTACATTTTCACGGACAGGATACAATTCGGAAAGTTCACGTCCTACCATCTTCGTAATAATAAAGTCCGTCGTCAATTCTTTCGCGGACCATGTTCCGATATACTGACCGTCTCGCATGATGGTCACTTCATCGCTGATACGCAGAATCTCATCCATCTTATGACTGATATAGACGATAGAAACCCCTTTGCTCCGCAGTTCATTGATAATCGTAAACAGAGCCTCTACCTCCGCCGCCGTCAAAGATGAGGTAGGCTCATCCAGAATCAGCACCTTACAGTCAGCTGAAACCGCCTTGGCAATCTCAACAAGCTGCATCTGAGATACCGAAAGGCTGCCTAATTTTGCTTTGGGATCATAATTTAAATGAACCTCTTCCAACACTCTGGCAGCATCTTCATACATTTTATCATGGTCAATCACTTCTATCGGACCATACTTCTTAACAGGATATCGTCCTACATAAATGTTTTCGCCGATACTTCTCTCGGGAATCGGCTGTAATTCCTGATGCACCATGGCAATTCCGCGATTTAAAGCATCCAGAGGACCATTAATCTGAACTTTCTCCCCTTCGTAGATTACTTCGCCTTCATCCATGTGATAAATACCAAACATGCATTTCATCAAAGTGGATTTCCCGGCGCCATTCTCCCCCATCAGGGCATGAACTGTACCCGGACGCAATCTAAGCTGCGCACCGCCTAACGCTCTGACACCCGGAAATGTTTTCACGACATCATGCATTTCCAAACGATACTCTGACAAATTAATAACCCCCTTTATCTATAAGATATAACTCACGGTCAATTAAAGAAGTGCGTGCGCTAATGCACACGCACTTCTCAGTGTCCCACATCTTCATTGATTGCAGACTGTTTTGATTATTGGAAATCAGCTACATTATCCGGAGTAACTTTTACATAGTCTACATAGATAGACTGCTCGCCCTCTGCATAAGTCTTGCCGCCAAGTAATTCTTCCATAGCCTTAACAGCGCCTTCAGCCTGACCCTTTGCATCATTCAAAACAGTTCCTGTCATATTGCCGTTTGCCACTTCATTTAAAGCTGCATCCAGTGCGTCAACACCTACAAGATAAATATCTTCATTTACTGTACGGCCTGCTGCCTGAATTGCCTGAAGCGCACCGATTGCCATATCATCGTTGTTGCAGAAAACAACTTCAATCTCATCGCCAAACTTTGCTAAGTCATTCTGTGCGATTTCCTGACCCTTGTTACGATCCCAGTCACCACGCTGTAAATCAAGTTCTTCAACTTCCATTCCTGCATCGGTCAATGCCTTTACAGAAAACTCAGTACGATACTGTGCATCAATATTCTCAGGATCGCCCTGGATCATGATGTAAGAAACCTTGCCATCGCCGTTGATATCACCCTTATTTTCAGTATCCAGGATCAGTTCGCCCTGCATTGTTCCTGACTGACGAGCATCACATCCTACATAAACCAGTTTGTCATATGCAGCCATCTG
>JAIEDW010000281.1 GCA_029067805.1 Lachnospiraceae bacterium | reverse complement strand
TATCTTCTGCATCATCGAAACGGGCATAGCAGCATGGAGGGTAAAAACGGTGAAAAATATCAAAAGTTCATGAAAGAGTGCCCCGAAATGAAATATATCTATCTTTTTGACAAAGAGAACGTGACGCGCGAACGTTTGGTATACAGCGAGGGCATCGCCGCAAGTGAGCTTTTGATGGGACTGTACGGTGTGGAAACAGAGCCGTATTTTAAATATTATAAAAGCTGCCGAAGTCTTATGCGTTCCGTAAAAATTCCTCTTGATATGGAAAAGGAAGACCAGATGTCAAAGGAAGAACTGAAAAAACTGCTTTACGGGGATTTCCTGGAATACGCAGAGCAGCATGATCTTCGCGTAGCGGGTGATCTGCTGGGTATCAAAGTCGGCTTTTCCTGTGAGGAAGGCCATGAGTGGCAGTATGTGCGATTGAATTTGCCGGTGGAGGAAAGAGGATAAAATGGTTTGTAGATAGTACCAAATCAAAGAACAAAATCAGATACCTGTTTGTACAATATTCACAGTACAAGCAGGTATTTTTTGTGTGATTATTTGTCAAAATTAAATTGACTATGACCCTATGTCATACTTTATAATATATTTAAAGATAGAGTGTAAAAGGGGATTTTTGCGCTCTAAACACGGAAAAATAAAAAGGAGGAATAGAAATGCTAAACCTAAAAAACAAACTGGCAAAGCGGATATTGGCGTTTGTATTGTCGGGAGCAATGGTTGTTTCCGGTATGTCAATGTCTGCAATGACCGCATTTGCCGCTGAATCTTCCGATGAAGCAATGTATTATGAAGAAACAAATCATACTATCAGTGAAGCGGAAGAAGCAGAAGTTATTGAAGGCGCGGAGGAATTAACGGAGAACGAGTCTTCAAACAGCGGTACGACAGACGGAAATCAGAATACAGACGGACAGGATGAACCGAAGTCTCCGAAAGCAGCAAAATCTTCCGAACCGGAGTCTGCGGAGGGAACAAAGCCTTCCGAGCCGGAGTCTTCACAACAGAATCCGTCGACAGAAAATCCGGATGATCAATCCTCTGCATCTGACGAGAATGATGACAAGGGCGAAGAACTTGTTGCGATGGAAGCAAACAGGACATACACGCTTGATGTCAGTGCGCTGACAATAAAGGATGGCGTGGCATTGTCAGATGATAAAGTATTTAAGTTGCTGGCAGGCGATGATACAACAATTGCGGCAGATGCAGCTACTACAAGAT
>JAIEDW010000280.1 GCA_029067805.1 Lachnospiraceae bacterium | reverse complement strand
GGCAGCCTCATAAGACCAAATCCCAGTTTCGGTGTTTCTTGTCCAAAATATTGTTCCATCGGTTCTGCTCCTTTCTTATCTTTGATTTCTTTTAATCTCTTACCTTTTGCACCGACTTTGTTCTCCGCGTAAATTGCACAAGTCCCGTGCGGTTCAGGGCAACCATAATTGTAGGAATGAGAAGCAACTGTAACACGATTCCGGGAATTGCATTTAAGAATGCTCCCGCCATAAACATCTGCCATGAGAAACTGCTTCCGCCAAGTCCAAGCATTAATACGCGTACAACTCCCCATACAACACGTCCTGCCAACATTGCAAGGATCATGCAACGGTATAAGGAAATCACGCACTGCCACCGAGAACGCGAATATGCCAGTCCGATAACCAATCCGTATGTGGCAAGCTCAAACGCCATTGCGATTCCCGTAGGAAACAGCACCGGCATACCAAAAAGAACGTAACGCAAAGGCGGAAGGACAAGTCCTACAGAAAGTCCATACTGCCAGCCACAGATCAGTCCACATAAAAGAACGGGAATGTGCATCGGTAAAAGCATATTTCCAATCTGAGGAATTTGACCGGTCAAAAACGGAAGTACCAAGCCAATTGCCATAAACATTGCTGATAATGTTAAATTCAAAACAGGTTTTGTCTTCTTTTCATTCATCTTACTCAATCCTCCATAACTTTATTATTTTCATTGTGACATATTTTGTTTCAAAAAGCAATTTCCCTTTCAAGGGATTTATTTTTAATTATATCATATAGGCTGTCATTTCTCACCTGACTTCTGCATAAATGCTTTGTTTTCTAAATTTTTGAAAAATCCTGCCGCTAACAATCCAATCACACATACAATTACACCACTGGGAATTAGAACAAGCGAAACCGCATTACGAAATCCGTCAAACAAAAATCCATACACAATCTGCCCGATTGGCTGAACGCATAATGTAATCGCAGATGTATACGCCATCACTTTCCCAATCAAATCATTTGGCGTATTCTGCTGTATGAGAGAAACCGCAAAAATAGAGAAAATGCTGACTGCAATCTGTATACCACAAAAAGAAATAACCGTCACGGTATATTTTAATACTGCATTGATTGGAAAGAGAAATGCGATACCGGCTGGAAGTATGAAAATTCCAAGTAGAGAAAGAATCAAAGATAATTTGCGCATCTTGAATTTCCCCGTAAGAAATCCAGCAGCAATGCTACCCACGATTGTTGCAATTGCTAAGGCGCTTTCCGCAGCACCGTAATATTGTGCATTCAGTCCGAGAACCGTACGCACAATAAATGGCAGTCCAACTAATGTAATCCCCATTACGAAAAATCTGCAAAAAGCCGTTAAAAGCAACATTTTGAAAATACTTGTCTGTTCTTTGCAAATGTATTGTACACTCTGCAAAAAATCCTGTTTTATCATGGAAAAAAATCTCACATTATGATTGAGACACTTATCACTCAACCGAATAAAGCATTCTAAAAATGCAGTGAGAAAAAACAGGCAAATGCTTGCATACATCACAGGCTTTAACTCGAGCACAGCATACAATGCACCGCCCATCATTGGCGCAATGAAATAGGATAAAGAAGCCGCTTGATTCACCATCGCATTTCCCTTTGTAATGTTATCGCCGGCCAGCATAGTCGGAATACATGCCTGTACGGTAGGCGTTTCAAATGCTCCCAATACGGAAAGAATAATAAGAAGCACACTGATTACGACAAGTGCATTGCTTTCTGATAAGAAAAGCGCTGCGCTCAAAACAGCAATACCTGTCAGCGTATCCAGTGCAACCATGATATCCCTTTTATTAATTCTGTCGGCAAGAATCCCTCCCAATGGGGACAATATAATTGTCGGAATTGTCGCAACAGACAGTATTCCGGCAAATATCGCAGCCGAACCTGTCATTTCCAAGACATACATGGATAACGCAAGCTTTAAAATAAAGTTGCCGAACAAGGAAGTCATCTGCCCTAAAATAAGAAGCGTAAAGTTTTTTGTAAATAATGGATTGCTCATTGCTGACTTCCTCCTTTTGCTGCAATATCCACAAGCACTTTTTCCGTCGAAGCTTTCATCTCATTGTCCCCAATTGGCAGTCCTAAATTCGAGAGCACTTCCATGATAAAACAATACTTGTGATGAATTTCTTCAGCCGTTGCGGGATAGACCGATGGCAAAAGCCAGAAATTTATAAGCGGAAGTAGTTCGGAGAGTTCTTTTGTATATTCCGTTTTTATCGAACCGTCTTTTCTGCCTTCCTCCAACAATTCAAACCATAACGGCGTCAGCACTTTTTTATTTGCTTCAACCGCTGCTGCTAATATGTGCGGATCTTTCAAAATTGGAATGGCTTGTACATTAATCTGATTTCGTTCCGCATCTGATTGATTGAGTACCAGTAATTCTTTGATTTTTTCCAAACCGTTCAAGTCGGTACGTTTTTTTATTGCTTCAAAGGGATTATTTTCAAAAAACATTTGATCTCCCAATGCATGCATGACTTCTTCTTTACTTTGGAATATACGATAAAACATTCCTTTCGCTCCGCCTACCATGTCCATGATATCGGAGATTGACGTTTCCTCATATCCTTTTGATAAAAACAACGTCTGCGCTGCATTTAAAATTTCTTTTTTCCACTGCTCTGGTGTTTTCTTGACAGGTCTTGCCAACGTTATATCCTCCCTTGTATTCTGTTATTGACTACTGGTCAATAACTATTATAAAAGTATTTCAAAGCGTCGTCAAGAACTTCTGCATAACCAAAACAAAAAACACTCCTATATGCCTTATTTCAGTCATACAGGAGCATTTTAAAGAATATTTAAGATTATTTGTCAAATTCAGGGTTAAACGCATAGAAGTTGCGCGAATCGAGATTTTCCTGTGCAATGCGCAGTGCTTCACCGAACCGCTGGAAATGCACAATCTCTCTCGCACGCAAGAATCTGATCGGCTCACAAACCTCCGGATCTTTCACCAGACGAAGAATATTGTCATAAGTCGTGCGTGCCTTCTGCTCTGCTGCCATATCCTCCATCAAATCCGTGATCACATCACCCTTTGACTGGAACTCACATGCATTGAACGGGATACCGCCCGCCGCCTGCGGCCAAAGAGCAAGCGTATGATCAACATAGTATTTGTCAAAGCCTGACTTTGCAATCTCCTCGGGCGAAAGATTTCTGGTAAGCTGGTAAACAATCGCGCCAATCATCTCAAAGTGCGCAAGCTCCTCCGTACCGATATCCGTCAACACTCCCGCCACGGTATTATATGGCATCGTATATCGCTGCGAAAGATATCTCATAGATGCGCCAAGTTCCCCGTCAGGTCCACCATACTGGGAAATAATAACCTGTGCAATTTCGGGATTCGTCTGCGTAATTTTTACAGGAAACTGTAATCTTTTTTCATAATTCCACATTAGTTATAGCCCCCTTCCCACGGCCAGTCTTGTGTGGCCCATTTCCACTCTCTGCAATCCATATCAAGAATACTGAGTACCAAAGGACCGTACTTTTCCGTATATTCCTGAACCATTTTGGTTTTTGCCATATTGTAGTGTTTAAACGCTTCCATCGCCTGTTGGTCGTATGGGTGGGTGTCAAGATAAAGGTTCAACTCCTTGAGCACAAAATCAATTTTGTTGATTTCATACAAAAGCTGTCTTCTTTCTTTACCGGAATCGGCATTACATGTTTTGTAGCCTGTATTCATTATTTCACCCTCCTTCCCGTAAACGGCTTGTTCAGTTCCGGAAAGATGGTGCCTATCTGAAAGGCATCATCAAGGTTTTCGTACATGTTACAGTTTTTCTGCCACGGCACATACGCCATTGCCACGGGGAACTGCTCCATATAAGGCATCTGAGGTTTCCATTCCTGCATAATGTCTACACTCCTCGATTTTTTATATTTAATAACATATTATGTCAAAATCGGCGATAGGTTCCCACTTTGCAAAGCTGACAGAGCGCGGCATTGACAATCATAAAATAATAAATATAGGAAAAAATAATGAAATAATGATTATAGAAAAATGAATTTTGATATTAATGAAAAACTGCCGGCCGGAGCGTGTTCCCGGGATTAACCATGTGAGACCGGACACCTCCGATACAGCAAAGCCATACTCCTCCCGGAACCGGCAGCTTGATGATATTATAATCCCGACTATTTAGAAATGCAAGGAAAATCAAAATGCGAATATTTTTCCCATATCCGGTAATAATCTACATCAAACGCCGGCACGCTCTGCGCGTCGCCTGATTGAATCAAAGGAACTCATATCCGTATGAGTCCGACTTGGAGGTATATTATGTATCAGACTTTTGAGGAAAATATGAACTACTTAAATAATATGCTGCACGTTAGCGAATGCTTTGATATTGTAAACCGCGAAATCACAATCGGCGGAAAAAATGCAGTCTTTTATTTTATAGACGGTTTTTGCAAAGATGAGATGATGCAAAAACTTTTGCAGTTTCTCATGGGCCTAAAAAGTGAGGACATGCCACAGAATGCGAAAGGTCTGAGTAAACTTCTGCCGCACGTGGAAGTCGATCTTTCGAAAGATTTTAATGAAATTACAAAAAATGTGCTTTGCGGTGTATTTGCAATCATTATTGAAGGTTTTGACGAATGTATCTTAATTGATTCGCGCACTTATCCCGCCCGCGGTGTATCAGAACCCGAAAAGGATAAGGTTTTGAGAGGATCAAAGGATGGTTTTGTGGAAACCATTGTATTTAACACAGCGCTGATACGGCGCCGTATCAGAAGCACAGACCTGCGAGTAGAAATGCTCAGCGCCGGAAAGGCATCTAAAACAGACATTGCCATCTGCTATATGGACAGCCGCGTTGACAAGGAATTTCTGAAAAAAATCCGTGACCGCATTAATGACATTAAGGTCGATGCGCTCACCTTAAATCAGGAAAGCCTTGCAGAATGCCTTTATACCTCGAAATGGTATAATCCCTTTCCAAAATTTAAATATACGGAACGCCCTGACGCTGCCGCCGCACAGGTACTTGAGGGAAGTATCATCATTTTAGTCGATAACTCTCCCTCCGCGATGATTCTTCCGATTAGTGTCCTCGACATGGTGCAGGAGGCAGACGACTTTTATTTTCCTCCTGTTACAGGCTCCTATTTAAGGCTTTCGCGCTTTATCATTTTGCTGCTGACCTACTTTGTCACACCTGTCTTTTTGCTGTTAATGCAAAATCCTGAGTGGATTCCGCCCGGATTTGAATTTATTGTTGTGAAAGAAGATATCAATGTGCCACTGATCTGGCAGTTTTTGATACTGGAACTTGCCATTGACGGTCTGCGCCTTGCTGCAGTCAACACACCAAACATGCTTTCGACTCCTTTGAGCGTCATGGCGGCTTTGATCCTCGGAGAATTTTCCGTAAAAAGCGGCTGGTTTAACTCCGAGGTCATGCTGTATATGGCATTCGTTGCAATTTCAAACTACACACATCCAAGCTATGAACTCGGATATGCAATTAAGTTTTTCAGAATCTTTAATCTGATTCTAACCGCCCTTTTCCAATTCTGGGGATTTCTTGCAGGTACAATACTGTTCTTCGTCGCGATTGTATCAAACAAGATGGTATCCGGTCAGAGCTACCTCTACCCGCTTATTCCGTTTAGCTGGAAAAAACTCAGCCACGCACTGTTTCGATACAGATTGCCAAAGTCACAGGAATAAACAGTTCCGCTTGACAGCGACGCATTCAAAAACAGGGTATGAAATCAAAGGATTTCATACCCTGTAATCGCTTTTTACCTTAATTTTTCCCTGTAGAACCAAATCCGCCGCGGTTTGGTCCGGTCAGTTCACTGACCTCCTCAAATTCGATATCCGGCTGCTGTTCCATAATACGGAACTGGCAAATGCGATCATTTAAATGAATTTCGGTATCCCGCATGGCATACATCGGAACGAACCATGCATCATCGTTTCCGCAATATCCGCCCTCACCTGTTTCTCTGTCGGGACCGTCAATCACGCCCTGATGATTGACCTGTATCAATCCGAAATTTTTAAAGGTAGAGCTTCTCGGAACGACATGCGCCTCATAACCTCTTGGCAGTTCTACCGCGATTCCAAGCGGTATCAGTTTAAAATCGCCTTTCTTCATTACCACGTCCTCAGCCGCCCGAAGGTCGATCCAATTTCCCTTCGATATCTTTTCAAGCTTCTGTACCTTATCCGTAAAATACTTTATTTTAATTTTCACTTTATGCTCCTTTTTACTGTCCAATATTGCAACGCTCTGTCATATAACAAGAATGCATGTGTTCAAGTACACGCTATGCTTTCTTTATAGAACAGTTTCCGCTTGCGCTAAACGGTATGATATTTTTCTCTCCCGTCGCACCTGTAGTCATTTCCCGTCCCATAGGGATATCATCATAATTTCCGCAATGGAGCACAGGAACCGATTTATCCTCCGATGCAAGCGTTGCCTGTACGTCTATGACACGCTGATTTCTGCTTCCCTTCCACATAAGCGTCGCATCTTTCTTGTCCTGCTCAAATTCCCCATCAACAAGTACATCTATATATTGGATTAGCGAATAATTCATTGCATCTTCCCACACATCGCCTGTATAAAGCCAAATCGTCTTGTCCGGATATTTTTCCTTAATCTCCATCGCAAGCTGCTTGACACCGCTGCGGTTTGCACAATGAAGCGGATCGCCGCCCGAAAACGTAATACCGGATATATAGGATTTGTCAAGCTGCTCAAAAATCTCACTTTTCGCGTTCTCATCAAACGCAAGCCCACCGTTCGGATCCCACGTCACCGGATTCTGGCATCCTTCACAACAATGCTCACAGCCTGCAACCCATAAAACAACCCGCAAACCATCTCCGTTTAACATGTCATCTTTCGTAATATTGTGATATCTCATGATACTAACCTCTTATTCACTATAATATTTT
>JAIEDW010000028.1 GCA_029067805.1 Lachnospiraceae bacterium | reverse complement strand
AGGCGCTCACAGTCGTTGATCTGCTTCGCCGTGCGGGAATTGAGGCAGTGTGTGTTTCCATAGACAATGAAAAGCGCGTTACGGGCAGTCACAAAATCTGCGTTGAAATGGATGCGGGCATCGACGAGATTGATTTTGACAGTTTTGATATCCTTGTGTGTCCGGGAGGAATGCCCGGAACAACAAATCTTGAGGCGTGCAAAAAACTTACAGACAATCTGCGCGCATTTTACGAGGGAGGAAAACTGATTGGCGCAATTTGTGCTGCGCCGAGTATTTTCGGACATATGGGAATTTTAAAAGGCAAAAAAGCATGTATCTATCCAGGCATGGAGGCAGAGCTTGAGGGAGCAGAGGTTGTGTACGATCAGGTGGTAAAAGCCGACAATGTTATCACAAGCCGCGGAATGGGCACTGCAATTGCGTTTGGTCTTGAGATTATTGTAAATCTTCATGACCGAAAGAGCGCGGATGAACTTGCGAAGAAGATTGTTTATTAAAAATTTTCTGTTCTGTTATCATACAAAATCTACCATTCATAAAAGTTTTAACTCGGCAAATAATAGGACTAAGATGAGCGATAAAAAGCTTGTCTTTGAAGATAGATATTGTAAACAAAGAATTTTATGGAGGTGTATGAATATGTCATCACAGAGTAGATCAAACAGAACAGAAGTGCCGGAAGCAAAGGCAGCAATGGATCGTTTCAAGACAGAGGTTGCATCAGAGCTTGGTGTAAACCTTAAGGAAGGTTATAACGGCGACTTAACATCTCGTGAAGCTGGTTCAATCGGTGGCGAAATGGTAAGAAGAATGGTTAAGAGCTATGAGGAGTCAATCAAATAACAACTCATAACACAAAAAATCTTTAAAAAAGTAAAAAATCATTAAAACAGTAAAAAAAATCAGGCAGGGAAATCTAAATCTGGATTCTCTGTCTGATTTTTTTGGCAATTTTTTTCGAAATATTTTATAAAATCGGTCTTTTATTTTTGTAATTGCTATGCTATAATTATGAGATGATTGTGCGGTCATGCTTTGGACAGTGCACAACCATTAATAGAGAGATAGAATAGTTCATATTCGCAAGGAGGAAAAAATGAGTTTACAGGTAGAAAAGTTAGAAGGAAATATGGCAAAGCTTACAATAGAGGTGTCGTCAGAAGATTTTGAGGCAGCAGTGGAGAAAGCTTATCAGAAGAATAAAAATAAGATCAATATTCCCGGCTTCCGTAAAGGAAAGGCTCCGAGAAAGATGATCGAAAAAATGTACGGACAGGAAATCTTCTATGATGACGCGGCAAATTATGCCATGCCTTCTGCTTATGCCAAGGCTGTTGACGAGTGCACGGAGGAAATCGTGTCGCAGCCGAAGATAGATGTTGTACAGATTGAGGCGGGAAAACCGTTTATTTTCACTGCCGAGGTTGCATTAAAACCGGAGGTAACACTTGGAAAATACAAAGGCGTAGAGATCGAGAAAATCGATGTGGCAGTTACAGACGAGGAAGTTGATGCGGCAATCGAAAAGGAAAGAGATAACAACGCAAGAACTGTTTCCGTTGAAGACAGAGCAGTAAAAGACGGCGATTTGACAGTGCTTGATTTTGAGGGATTTGTTGACGGCGTGGCATTCGAGGGCGGAAAGGGAGAGAATTATCCTTTGACAATCGGCTCCAACACCTTTATTCCGGGATTTGAGGAGCAGCTTGTAGGCGCAGAAATCGACAAAGAGGTAGAGGTAAACGTGACGTTCCCCGAGGATTATCAGGCAGAAGAGCTTGCGGGAAAGCCGGCAGTATTCAAATGTACGATAAGAGAAATCAAAGAGAAACAGCTTCCTGATCTTGATGATGAATTTGCAAGTGAGGTTTCCGAATTTGAAACGCTTGCAGAGTACAAGGAGGACGTAAAGAAAAACCTCGCCCAGAAGAAGGAAGAGGACGCAAAGAACGAGAAGGAAGATAAGGTTGTTGAGGCAATTGTTGCCGATGCAAAGATGGACATTCCCGAAGCGATGATTGAAACACAGCAGCGTCAGATGGTTGACGAGTTTGCACAGAGAATACAGATGCAAGGTATCTCGATTGAGCAGTATTTCCAGTTTACCGGACTGACACGAGAAGCATTTTTAGAACAGGCAAAGCCACAGGCGGAAAAACGAATCAAGTCAAGACTTGTGCTTGAGGCAATTGCGAAAGCCGAAAAGCTTGAGGCAAGTGAGGACGAGTACAACGAAGAAATCAAGAGTATGGCGGAAGCTTACAACATGGATATCGAGCAGATTAAGGATATGATCGGCGCATTTGAGGAGAAGTCGATTAAAGAGGATATCTGCATTAAGAAAGCAGCGGATTTCGTAGTGGAGAATGCTGTTGAGAAATAAATGGAATCGGGAGGTAAGAAACCATGAGTTTGGTACCATATGTCATTGAACAGACAAGTCGCGGAGAGCGTTCTTACGACATCTATTCAAGACTTTTAAAAGAGCGTATTATTTTTCTCGGCGAGGAGGTCAATGAGGTGACAGCAAGCCTTGTTGTGGCGCAGCTTTTGTTCCTGGAGTCCGAGGATACGGATAAGGATATCCAATTGTATATCAACAGTCCCGGCGGTTCCGTTACCGCGGGAATGGCAATCTATGACACGATGCGGTACATAAAGTGTGATGTTTCCACCATATGTATCGGTATGGCGGCAAGTATGGGCGCATTTTTGCTTGCGGGCGGTACAAAGGGAAAGCGGCTTGCGCTTCCGAATGCGGAGATTATGATTCATCAGCCGCTTGGCGGAGCACAAGGTCAGGCTACGGAGATTGAGATTGCCGCAAAGCATATTCTCCGCACGAAGCAGAAGTTAAACACGATTTTAGCCCAGAACTGCGGTCAGCCGTATGATGTTGTTGCGGCAGATACAGAGCGTGACAATTGGAAATCAGCCGAGGAGGCTATGGAGTATGGTCTTATCGACAGAGTCATTACTGACAGAACAGAGCAGTATGAGGACAAAGACAAGAAATAATAGAAGCAGTTGTATGATTTAGATTTAGAGGGAGATAAAGGGATGGCTGGAAAAAGCACGGAAGGAAAGGTAAGATGTTCTTTCTGCAATAAGACACAGGATCAGGTTAGAAAGCTTATAGCGGGACCGGCAGGAGTCTATATTTGTGACGAGTGCGTGGATATCTGTGCCGACATTATTGAAGAGGAATATGAGGAAGACGAAACGCTGGAGGGCGATTTCGACATCAACCTCTTAAAACCCGTGGAAATCAAGGAATTTCTCGATGATTACGTCATTGGTCAGGAGGACGCGAAAAAGGTGTTGTCCGTGGCGGTTTATAATCATTACAAGCGTGTTACAGCGGAAAAAGATCTGGATGTGGAACTCCAAAAGAGCAACATCATCATGATCGGACCGACAGGTTCCGGTAAGACATATCTTGCGCAGACGCTTGCGAAAGTGATCAATGTGCCTTTTGCCATTGCGGATGCTACAACGCTTACGGAAGCAGGCTATGTGGGTGAAGACGTTGAGAATATCCTCTTAAAGCTGATACAGGCAGCGGATTATGATATCGAACGCGCGCAGTACGGCATCATCTACATTGATGAAATTGATAAGATAACAAAAAAAAGCGAGAATGTTTCCATTACAAGAGATGTTTCCGGTGAAGGTGTGCAACAGGCGCTTTTAAAGATTGTGGAAGGCACTGTGGCAAGCGTACCGCCTCAGGGCGGCAGAAAGCACCCGCATCAGGAGTTGATACAGATTGACACGACAAATATCCTGTTTATCTGCGGAGGCGCTTTTGATGGACTCGACAAGATTGTTGAGAACAGACTGGATCGGAAATCAATTGGATTTAACAAAGATATTGCGGAGAAATCGACAAAAGATATCGGCGCGGTATTGAAACAGGTGACGCCACAGGATTTGACCAAATATGGTCTTATTCCGGAGTTTGTGGGACGTGTGCCAATCAATGTTTCACTCGAAGGACTAGACAAGGAAGCGCTCACGCGCATTTTGAAAGAGCCGAAAAGCGCATTGATCAAGCAGTATCAAAAGCTGTTTGAGTATGACAATGTAAAGCTCAGCTTTGAGCCGGAGGCGATAGACGCGATTGCGGCAAAAGCGCTTGAGCGAAAGACGGGAGCGAGAGGTCTTCGTTCTATCATGGAAAGTATTATGATGGACGTCATGTACGAAATTCCGTCGGACGATACCATAGAAGCTTGCGTGATCACAAAAGAGGCAGTAGAAGGAACAAGTCAGCCTTTAATAGTACATCGTGAAGCAGTGCACACTGAACGAGAAAAAAAGGCGAGATAGTTGCATTGCGTGAAAGGGCAATCCGCTTTGGGTTGTCTTTTTTACGCACAGAAGGTTTTGAGGTTTAAGAAAGGTTACACAGATGGAAAGGTTTGAATTGCCTATGGTGGCGTTGCGCGGACTTACGGTAATGCCCAATATGATAATACATTTTGATTTGAGCAGGGATATGTCCAAAAAAGCGGTGGAGCGTGCCTTGTGTGCGGATCAGAAAATATTTTTGATACCCCAGCGGGACGAGAATGAGGAAAAATCCACAACGGAAACGCTTTTTGGCGTGGGAACGATCGCGATCATCAAGCAGGTGAGCAAGCTCATGAATAACATAGAACGCGTTATGGTCGAGGGTGTTTCAAGGGCAAGGCTGATCGAGCTCAGTGAAAATGAGGGGGAATACTTTTCCGCGCTTGTTGAGGAAATCAATGAGGATGAAAATGTTGTTGACGAACTGCAGGAGGAGGCATATAAACGCTCCTTAAAGGAGGTCTTTACCACCTATGTAAAATTTTATCCAAAGGTTGGAAAAAGCGTCGGCAAATATTTTGAGGGAGAAAGTTCCCTTGGATTTTTGGTGAATCAGATTCTGATCAATACGCCGTTCTCCTATGATAAAAAACAGGAAATTCTTGAGATAGAAGATTTGGGCGGACAGTGCGAGGCGCTTGTGAGTCTGATCATGAATGAGGCGCAGATTGCGGCGATCAGAACACAGCTTGCTGTAAAAGTCAGGGAGAAGATAGATAAAAATCAAAAAGACTATATTCTTCGGGAACAGCTTGAGTATATACAGGATGAGTTAGGCGACAATGACAAAGGTTCGGAGATAACGCAGTTTGAGGAGGCAGTCGATAAGCTGAAGGCAAGCGATGAAGTGAAGGAAAAGATACGAAAGGAAATTGTACGCTTTCGGCGTGTCATGAATTCCGCTTCGGAGAGCGCCGTAGAGCGAGGATATATTGAAACGCTTTTGGAGTTGCCGTGGGATAAGGCATCAAGGGATAATAACGATATTGCGCGCGCGGAGGAGATTTTGGAGCGTGATCACTACGGTCTTGAAAAGGTGAAGGAGCGCATTATAGAGTATCTTGCGGTAAGAACGCTCACACATAAGGGTGATACGCCGATACTCTGTCTTGTCGGTCCTCCGGGAACCGGAAAAACCTCTATCGCAAAGTCGATTGCGGAGGCGCTCAAAAAGAAGTATGTGCGCATTTGTCTTGGCGGTGTGCGTGATGAGGCGGAAATCCGCGGTCATAGAAGAACTTATGTAGGCGCGATGGCAGGGCGTATCGCAGCGGGATTAAAACAGGCAGGCGTGTGCAATCCGCTCATGCTGCTTGATGAAATCGATAAGGTGAGCAGTGATTATAAAGGAGATACACAGTCGGCGCTTTTGGAAGTGCTGGATAATGAGCAAAACAGCCATTTTCGGGATCACTATGTGGAGCTGCCGCTTGATTTGTCTAAAGTTTTGTTTATCGCGACGGCAAACGATGCGGGAAATATTCCAAGACCGCTTCTTGACCGTATGGATATCATAGAAGTATCGAGTTACACGGCAAATGAAAAGTTCCATATTGCGAAGGAGCATTTGTGGAAAAAGCAGCTTGAGATAAACGGGTTAAATCCAAATCAGCTTACCATAAGCGACAACGCTATGAAAACTATCATCGACAGATACACTAGAGAAGCCGGCGTGCGTAATTTAGAAAGAAAGCTTGGCGCTGTATGCAGAAAAGCCGCATTGGAAATACTCAAAAGTGAGGATCCGAAGGAAAAATCAATTAAAGTCGATACGAAGCGTCTTGAAAAATATTTGGGAAAACCGCGTTATAATGCGGATACGGCAAATGAAAAAGATGATGTGGGCATCGTGAGAGGACTTGCGTGGACGAGTGTGGGCGGCGATACGCTTGAAATCGAAGTCAATGTAATGCCCGGAAAGGGCGAGGTTGAGCTTACGGGAAAACTCGGTGACGTCATGAAAGAGTCCGCAAAAACAGGACTTAGTTACATTCGTTCCATTGCGTCAAACTACAATATCAAATCGGAGTTCTTCAAAGAAAACGATTTTCATATCCACATACCGGAGGGTGCGGTGCCTAAGGATGGCCCCTCTGCCGGCATCACGATGGCAACGGCAGTGCTTTCGGCGATCACAAACGTGCCGGTAAAGGCGAAAGTGGCAATGACGGGCGAGGTTACTTTGCGCGGGCGGGTGCTTGCGATTGGTGGTCTGAAGGAGAAGCTTTTAGCCGCCAAAACAGCGGGAATAGAAACCGTGCTGGTGCCCAAGGAAAACGAGAAAGATGTTGATGAGATCGCAGACGAAATCAAGTCGGGGATGGAAATCTGCTTTGTGGAAACCATGGATGAAGTGATAGAACGTGCGTTTGTAAAAAGTGGGAGAAAAACAAATGGTAATAAAAAATGTAAGTCTTGAAACGGTGATTGGCGTTACAAGCAAAATTCCCGAGAATCGGATGCCGGAGATTGCCTTTGCCGGAAAAAGCAACGTGGGAAAGTCTTCGCTGATTAATGCGCTGATGAACCGAAAATCGTTGGCGCGCACAAGTGCGCAGCCGGGAAAAACGCAAACAATTAATTTTTATAATATCAACAATGCGCTGTATTTTGTGGATCTGCCGGGTTACGGTTATGCGAAAGTAAGCCTTGAAGCCAAGGAAAAATGGGGCAAAATGGTAGAAAAATACTTAAGAAAGTCCAGACAATTAAAAGCAGTGTTTTTGTTGATCGATATCCGGCACGAGCCGTCTGCAAACGACAGGCAGATGTATCAATGGATTCTTTCCAACGGATATCAGCCCATTATCATAGCGACAAAGATGGATAAATTAAACAGAAGCCAGCTGCAAAAGCATGTAAAAATGGTAAGAGAAGGCCTTGATGTCGCCAAGGACACGATTGTTATCCCGTTCTCTGCGGTCTCCAAGCAGGGGCGTGATGAAATCTATGCGCTGATCGATGATATGATGCAGGCCGTGGAGGAAGAATAACGTATGAAACAGGAGATGAAATCGGTACTCAAAGCATTGGCAAATCTTGCGTTTTCGCTGGTCGTGCTGCTTTTGTGTATCTTTTTGGCGCCGAAGCTGATCATGCTTTTTATGCCCTTGATCATAGGCTGGTTTATATCATGCATCGCAAATCCTCTTGTCGTATTTTTGGAAAGTAAGATCAAAATACGCCGAAAAGCGGGGACTGTTGTGGTTATCGTGGTGGTGATTGCAATCGTAAGCGCGCTCGGCTATCTGATATTTTCTATCCTGTTTCGACAACTTTATGGATTTATTAAGGAACTGCCGGACATGTGGAACAGTATCATGCATGATCTTGAAAAATTCGGAACATTTGCGAATCAGCATGTGGGAAACGTGGCGCCGAATCTTACGGAATTAATCAATAATTTGCAAAAGTCCATAGGAGAGGCAGTTACAAGTCTGCCATCAAGACTGAATACGGATGCTTTTGGCGGTATGAGCGCAATGGTGGGAAATATTGCCAATGTACTGATTTCTGTGATTATGACAATGCTTTCCGCTTACTTTTTTATCGCGGACAGGGAGTGGCTTTATGAGAAGCTTGAAAAAATGGTTCCCAAAGGGATTGCGAAGAAGTATTCCGTGTTTTACAGCAGCATCAAGCAGGCTGTCGGCGGATATTTTAAGGCGCAGCTTCGCATTGAAGTCTGGATGTATTTACTGATTCTGATAGGGCTAGTCGTGTTAAAGGTGCGGTATGCGGCGTTGATTGCTCTGCTCATTGCCTGTATCGATATCCTGCCGTTTTTCGGAAGCGGAGCGGTATTGATGCCTTGGGCGGTAGTGACGGCGCTTGGGGGAAATTATGCGCGCGCGCTTGAATTTCTTATTATATGGGGTGTGGGGCAGCTTTTTCGGCAGCTTATCCAGCCCAAAATCATGGGGGATTCGATCGGAATGGAGCCGATACCGACCATTGTATTGCTGTTTGTAGGCTATAAGGCGGCAGGCGTGGTCGGAATGCTGGTTGCCGTGCCGATTGGTATTGTCGTGGTGAATATGAATGATGCGGGATTTTTTGACGTACCGAAGCAGAGTATCGGAATTCTGATCGCTTCTATAAATCGATTTCGAAAACTGGATGACGAGGACTTGAAAATGTTAGAAAATAACGACGAAAGGGAAACGAATGCGAAATTTTAAAATAATGCTCCGCTACGAGGGAACGCGTTATCAGGGCTGGCAGCGTCAAGATTCCACTCCAAATACCATACAGGGAAAATTAGAGGCGATTCTTGCAAAAATGACGGGAAAAGACTTTGTACAGGTGGACGGTTCGGGGCGAACCGACGCGGGCGTACATGCACTCGGACAGGTAGCCAATTTTAAGATTGACACGGACAGGACCCCGCAGGAGATAATGAATTATGTAAACCAATATCTTCCGGAGGATATTGGCGTGATTGCAATCAGCGAGGTGTCGGAGCGGTTTCACAGCAGATTAAATGCGAGAAAAAAGGTTTATCGATACCGCATCTGGAATTCGCCGATTCCTTGTGTGTTTGAGCGAAGATATGTGCATGCAGTGGAAGAGCCGCTTGACGCTGAGGCGATGAAAAAAGCGGCGGCACACTTGATTGGAACGCATGATTTTAAGGCATTTACATCCAATAAGAAAAGCAAAAAGTCAACGGTGCGCACGATTGAGCGTATTGATATAGAAAGAACAGGAGAAGAATTGACTCTGACCTATACAGGGGACGGATTTTTATATCATATGGTGCGGATACTGACAGGCACTCTGATAGAAGTCGGACTTCATAAGCGAAGTGAAGCTTCGACAGAGGAACTTTTGGAGAACGGCACAAGAGAATTAGCGGGAGCGCTTGCACCCGCAAAGGGGCTTTGTCTTGTCGCGGTAGAGTATTAACGACTTGCACTTTATGCATATTTTGGTATACTTAAAAGAAAGTAATTCGGAAAGGCAGAGATTACGATGGAACTTGAATTTGATGTGAAAGTATCTTCATCAGAACTTTATGACTATCTGTTGTACCATACATACACGGGCTTTTCGGGTATGCTCGGGACAATGGTAGGTGTTTTTCTGATTATCGCATTTGTGTCGACGCGGTATTTTATCTATTTGATCGCCGGTGTAGTGTTGATCGCATACATGCCGTGCTCCCTTTTTTTGAAAGCAAAACAGCAGGCGCTCAATAATCCTGCTTTTCAAGAGCCGCTCCACTATAAAATGACGGACGAGGGCATAAGCGTTTCACAGGGAGAAAGTGAGGAAACGCAGAGCTGGGAAAGTTGTGTCAAGGCAGTTTCCACGGCAAGAAGCATTATTCTCTACACCTCAAGAACGACTGCATCGATTTTTCCGAAACGAGATTTAGTGGATAAAAAAGAGGCGCTGATTCAGATGATATCGACGCATATGCCTCCGAAAAAAGTGAAAATACGGTTCTGATGGTTACTGATTAGAAGGAAATCAATATGAAAAAAACAATAGAAACAACAAGTCCCGAGGAAACTTTTGCAGTCGGAAGACAGCTTGGACTTTCGGCAAAGCCCGGTGAACTCTATACCTTGGACGGCGATCTGGGTGTGGGAAAAACCGTGTTTACAAAAGGAATGGCAGAGGGATTGGGTATCACGGAGCATGTTAACAGCCCGACTTTTACGATTGTTCAGATTTACGAGAGTGGGCGGCTTCCCTTTTATCATTTTGATGTGTATCGGATAGGTGATATCGAAGAGATGGACGAAATCGGGTATGAGGATTATTTCTTTGGAAATGGCGTCTGCATTGTGGAGTGGGCAGAGTTAATATCGGAGCTGCTTCCTTCGACGGCCAAAAAGATTACCATAGAAAAGGATTTGGAAAAGGGTTTTGATTACAGAAGGATAAACATATGTTCTATAGATTAAAGGAGCGCGAAGACAACAGTGAAGATATTAGCATTGGACAGTTCGGGACTTGTGGCGTCGGCGGCAATCGTTGAGAATGATGTCACGATTGCAGAGTATACAATCAATCATAAAAAAACACATTCGCAGACGCTTCTTCCCATGCTTGACGAGATAAAGCAAATGACGGAGCTTGAACTTTCGACAATTGATGCGATTGCGATCGCCTGTGGTCCGGGCTCGTTTACCGGCTTGCGGATTGGTTCCGCAACGGCAAAAGGAATGGGGCTTGCGCTGGATATTCCGATCATTCCCGTGCCTACGGTTGCTTCGCTTGCGTACAATCTCTATGGCAGTCAAAAGCTGATCTGTCCGCTTATGGACGCGCGCAGAAATCAAGTATATACAGGTCTTTATACGTTTGAGGGCGAAGAGCTTGTTACGCTGGTGGCTCAGTGTGCGGTTGATATTTCGGAAATCATAGATAAAATTAACGAAACAGGTAAGGAAGTTATTTTCTTAGGAGATGGCGTTTCGGTTTATGAGGAGAAGATCAAAGAGTTTACGCAAGTAAGCTTTTATATGGCTCCGGCTTGCTGTAACAGGCAGCGTGCAGCGTGCGTGGCGTCCCTTGGGGAAAAGCTGTATCGGCTTGGGACCGTTCAAAGCGCCGCAGAACATGCACCCGATTATTTAAGGCTTTCCCAGGCGGAGCGTGAGCGAATGGAAAGGAAAACGTTATAATATGGAAACGCAGACACAGGAGTATCGCATACGCAAGATGTGCAGAAGTGATTTGGAAAAGGTCACGGAGCTTGAGGCGGCATGTTTTTCCATGCCTTGGAAATACAAGGATTTTGAGGAGGCGCTCACCAATCCACACCGCGTTTATCTGGTGGCGGAAACGGATGAAGGGCAAATCATAGGCGGCTGTATGCTGACGGCGATTGCGGGTGAGGGCGATATCTCCAATGTGGCGGTGCATGAGGACTTTCGCGGACGAAGGATTGCGGCGGCGCTTTTACAAGAACTTCTTGCGTATGGAAAAGAGGAATATCACATCAATGCTTTTACGCTTGAGGTGAGAAGCAAGAATTTAGCGGCTGTCAGACTGTACGAGAAGGCGGGCTTTCGATCTGAAGGCATCAGACCGAACTTTTATGACAAACCAAAAGATGATGCGATCATAATGTGGAAGAGGTGATTAAAATACTGGATATATGTTTATTGGGGACAGGAGGAATGATGCCGCTTCCTTATCGTTGGCTGACTTCTCTTATGGCGCGTTATAACGGAACGAGTATTCTGATTGACTGCGGTGAGGGGACACAGATTGCGATGAAGGAAAAAGGCTGGAGTCCCAAGCCCATTGATATCATGTGCTTTACGCATTATCATGCCGACCATATTTCCGGACTTCCGGGGATGCTTCTGACAATGGGCAACGCGGAAAAAACAACGCCGCTTTTACTGATTGGTCCCAAAGGACTTACAAAAGTGGTAAATGCGTTGAGGGTAGTTGCGCCGGAACTTCCGTTTGAAATAAGATTTATAGAGCTTACGGAAACAGAAGAAAGCATATGTTTTGGGGACTTTCGCATAGAAGCGTTTCGCGTAAATCACAATGTTATCTGCTATGGTTACAATATTGTGATAGAGCGAAAGGGAAAATTTCAGCTCGATAAGGCGATGGCGCTTGGTCTTGACAGAAGATACTGGAGCAGGCTTCAAAACGGTGAAACGATAGAACTTGACGGAAAAGTCTATACGCCAGATATGGTGATGGGAGAGGCGCGAAAAGGATTAAAACTTACCTACTGTACGGATTCAAGACCGACAGAGGGTATCATTAAAAATGCAAAAAATGCCGATTTATTTATATGTGAGGGAATGTATGGCGAGCCGGATAAAAAAGAGAAAGCAAAAGAATATAAACACATGACATTTTATGAAGCGGCAGATATGGCAAAACATGCAAATGTAGACCGGTTATGGCTTACACATTATTCGCCGTCGCTGACCCGTCCCGAGGAGTATAAAAAGGAGGTGCGGGAAATTTTTCCGCAGACTTATATTGCAAAGGACGGTTGGAGCGAGGAACTTCGTTTTGCGGACGAAGAATAAAAAAGAGAAAAGGAGGAAACGCTATGGGGAAAATGAAAGGAATGATCATAGCGATCGTATTGATCGCTTTGGTGGGTGGATATTATTTTTATATTTCCAATATGGGAAAAGCAGATGAGGAAGTGAGCGTTACGGCAGTGCAGAATGTGCTGCTTCGAAATCTTGAGAACAATTATCCTTCCACGCCGCGGGAATTGGTTCGGTATTATAGTGACATTACAAAGTGTCTTTATAATGAAAGCTATACCGATGAGGAGCTTGAGCAGCTGGCAGATAAAATGCTTGCGCTTTACGATGAGGAGCTTGCGGAGAATAATCCAAGGGTGCAGTATATTAATGATTTAAAATTTGATGTGAAGGACTTTTCGGATAAAAATTATACGATTGCAACGTATAGCGTGTCGTCAAGCACTGATGTTGAGGAATACACGCATGAGGGCAGAAGGTGCGCAAGGCTTTATTGTACATATTCGGTAAAAACAGGCGGAGTGAATTATGTATCGTCAAAACAGATTTTTGTGCTGCGTAAAGAAACCGATACAGGGCACTGGAAAATATTGGGATTTGAAGTTGTAAACGAATAATGGGGAACAGTGCGAAGATGAAAGAAGATATACTGATACTTGCAATAGAAAGTTCCTGTGACGAAACGGCGGCATCGGTTGTCAGAAACGGGCGGGAAGTATTGTCAAATATTATCTCATCCCAGATAGAATTACACACGATTTACGGTGGCGTCGTGCCCGAAATTGCGTCAAGAAAGCATATTGAAAAAATCAACCAGGTAATTGAAGAGGCGCTTGTAAAAGCGAACGTGACGCTGGAGGACATAACAGCAATCGCGGTTACATACGGTCCGGGGCTTGTGGGCGCTCTTTTGGTGGGTGTTTCCGCTGCAAAGGCAATCAGTTTTGCGACAGGAAAGCCCCTAATCGGTGTGCATCATATAGAAGGTCATATCAGCGCTAATTTTATTGAAAACAAGGATTTGGAGCCGCCGTTTGCGTGTCTTGTAGTATCGGGCGGTCACACGCACCTCGTGGTGGTAAAAGACTACGGCGTGTATGAGATACTGGGCTGTACAAGAGATGATGCGGCAGGTGAGGCATTTGACAAGGTTGCACGCGCAATAGGGCTCGGATATCCGGGCGGACCAAAGATTGACAAGCTTTCCAAGGAAGGAAATCCCGATGCAATTCATTTTCCGCGTGCAAAGGTGGACGGTTCCAATTATGATTTTAGCTTTAGCGGATTGAAGTCTGCAGTTTTGAATTATCTAAATTCCTGTGAAATGAAAGGAATCGCGGTAAACAGGGCAGATGTGGCGGCGTCTTTTCAAAAAGCAGTTATTGATGTGCTGGTAGAGCACGCGCTTTGCGCCGTGGAGGAATATAACATTAAAAAATTTGCGATCGCGGGCGGCGTTGCGTCCAATTCATCATTGCGCGCAGCGTTTGAAACAGCGTGTACAAAGAAAAATATATCATTTTACCATCCGTCACCTGTTTTTTGCACGGATAATGCGGCGATGATTGGTGTTGCGGGCTATTATGAATATCGAAACGGAAGAACGAGCGGTTATGACTTAAATGCCGTTCCAAACTTAAAATTGGGTGAAAGATAGTGAAGAAATTAACAACTACTGCCGTTGTCTTGGCAGCGGGACAGGGAAAACGAATGAACAGTGCCGTGCAAAAGCAGTATCTTTTGATTGACAACAAGCCTGTGCTTTATTATGCGCTAAAGGCATTTGAGGAAAGCATCATTGATGATATTGTGCTTGTGACGGGGAAAGATGAGATTGATTTCTGCCAAAAGGAAATCGTCGAGAAATACGGAATTGGGAAAGTAAGAACGATAACGGCAGGCGGAAAAGAGCGCTATCACTCGGTTGCGTGCGGACTTTCCGTGATACAATGGGAGTGCGACTATGTATTTATTCATGATGGCGCGCGTCCTTTTGTCGATTATGATATAATAGAGCGGGCATTTGCATGTGTGCAAGAAACTTCCGCGTGTGTCGTTGGAATGCCCGTAAAGGATACCATAAAGCTTGCGGACGAGAACGGGTATGTGCAAAGCACTCCCGACCGTTCCCTTGTATGGCAGATACAGACGCCTCAGGTATTTGAAAAAGAACTGATCGCAGACGCTTATCAAAAACTGATCGCAAATGAGGACGCATTAAAGAATGCAAATGTGCCGATCACAGATGATGCGATGGTGGTCGAGTATTTTATGAACATACCGATAAAACTGGTTGAAGGTTCTTATCGGAATATTAAGATTACAACTCCCGAGGATTTACAGCTTGCGGAAACGCTCGTAAGCCTATAAAGTAAGGGGAAATGGGGATACTAAAAAGGGATTTAAAAAAGTTTCGAAAAGTTTGAAAAAAGTTGTTGACAAATACTGGTCACATGCATATAATAAATATTGTCGCTGTGAGTAATAAGCATACGCGATGAAATAAATACAGGGATGTGGAGAGGTATCGAAGTGGTCATAACGAGGCGGTCTTGAAAACCGTTTGTCCGCAAGGGCACGTGGGTTCGAATCCCACCCTCTCCGTTTTTATTTCTGTCTCTCGCAAGGGAGTTGAAATAAAATTTAAAAAAGAACCTTGACAACTGAACAGTAATGCAACCCTGAAAATTCTAAAAGAGAATTGTTCAGAGAACAAAAAACCTTTAATAAAAGCCTTTATTAAAAGTAGATCTGTGATGAAAATTGCAGAAAAGAAAAAGCCAGTTTTGACTGGTGCCGAATCAAACGGC
>JAIEDW010000279.1 GCA_029067805.1 Lachnospiraceae bacterium | reverse complement strand
ATATAGAATACCGATTGCCATCAAAATTAACGTCAATAAAATAATAAACGAATGATCAAAATATTTTGTGATTCCATCTGCCATTGCTACCCAATCCTCCATTCCATTCTTAAACAAAGTATCCAAAATTGCAAAACGAATGAATTCGTTTGAATAAATTCGTTTTTGTTAAAATAAGTATAATGAATAAAAGGACAAGCCACAAGAGCGTTTGACCAAGAATCGTTCGTCAAATTCTCGCAAAAACAGGGGATTTTTTGCATATTGCGATACGGTTTTTTCCCGTTTGACAAAAAATGCATCCGCATCCTTATAAATATTGACTTCCTTTGATTTGGCTGATAAAATCCTTATTAGAAACATACGAATGGGGGATTTTTAATATGCAATACAAGACAAGCGGAACATGTTCCAAATTGATAGATTTTGAAATCGACGGCGACACGATCACATCGGTTGCTTTCACAGGCGGCTGCAACGGCAACTTAAGAGGTATTTCAAGCCTTGTGAGCGGCATGAAGGTCGATGATGCGATTGCCAAATTAAAAGGAATCAAATGCGGCATGAAGGAAACTTCCTGTCCCGACCAGTTTGCACGAGCGCTTGAAGCATACAAGGCAGACCATAACTAACGCTGCGCTTCCGAAAATGTAAAACACAATTCGCGCTCCAATGGGGCGCGTGATGATTGTATGAATATTATATTTGTATAAATAAAATACTATGAAAGAAATCGGAGGCTTTAGATATGAAACGCATCGTATTTACAGGCGGCGGTACTGCCGGTCATGTGACACCGAATATTGCACTGATTCCCAAGTTGAAAAACTTAGGTTACGATATCCATTACATTGGTTCTTATGAAGGCATCGAAAGAAGGCTTATTGAAGATTTTCGAATTCCGTACTACGGCATTTCCACAGGAAAACTCAGACGATATTTTGATTTAAAAAATTTCAGCGACCCGTTTCGCGTCATAAAGGGCTTTATGGAAGCAAAAAGCGTTCTGAAGACCTTAAAACCCGATATTGTATTCAGCAAAGGCGGCTTTGTGAGCGTCCCTGTGGTACGCGCAGCGGCAATGCTCAAAATTCCCTGCATCATTCACGAATCGGATATGACGCCGGGACTTGCAAACAGCCTGTGCATTCCCGTCGCGCAAAAGGTCTGCTGTAATTTCCCCGAAACGCTGCAAAATCTTCCTGAAGAAAAAGCAGTGCTCACAGGTTCTCCGATCCGTGAGGAACTCACAAAGGGCGATAAGCAAAAAGGACTTGATATGTGCGGTTTTAACACTGGTAAACCTGTTATTATGGTGATTGGAGGAAGTCTTGGCGCCGCGGGGATCAATGCGCTTGTGCGCGAAGCGCTCCCACAGCTTTTGACAGATTTTCAGATTGTGCATATCTGCGGAAAAGAAAAAATCGATAATCTTCTTTTAAATAAGGAAGGTTATAAACAATTTGAGTATGTAAAAGACGATTTGAAACATTTGTTCGCTATTGCGGACGTTGTGATTTCGAGAGCTGGCGCAAACGCGATCTGCGAGCTTTTGGCGCTGCGAAAGCCGAGTCTTTTAATTCCACTCCCCGCTCACGCAAGCCGCGGCGATCAGATTTTAAACGCAAAGAGCTTTGAGGCGCAGGGCTTTGCGATGGTGGCTGACGAGGATTATCTCACGGCGGTAACGCTGACCGAAAAAGTGCACGAACTCTACTTTACGCGCCAGTCCTATATTGACGCGATGCAAAACAGCAATCAGCGCAATTCGATTGATACGATCGTCGGATTGATTGAAGAGATTGTGAAGCAATAAAAATTTCGCCCGGCAGGTTTTCTGTCCGGGCGGTTTTATTTGAAGCACTAGCAAAGTATATACAACGTATTGACACTGTGATTTATGGATAATATAATATTATAAAGGAAGGAGTTGATATTGTGGCAACAACTAATATAACAATGAGAATAGATGAGGATTTAAAATCCCAGTTACAGGAGCTTGTTTCTAATCTTGGAATGGATATGACAACTTTTTTTACAATATCGGCAAAACAAGCTGTGAGGGAACAAAGAATTCCATTTGCAATTTCTATGGACATTCCCAATGCAGATACAATCAAAGCCATTGAGGATGTAAGACATGGAAGAAATTTGAGCCGTACTTTTTCTTCCGTGGAAGAATTAATGGAGGACTTAAATGCTGAAGATTAAATATCATACTTCTTTTAAAAAGGATTATAAAAAAGTTGTTAAAAGAGGGTACAACATCAAATTGATGGAGGACATTATTCGGAAACTGGCAAATAGTGAACCGTTACCGGAAAAACATCAAGATCACAATTTAAGTGGAAACTATTCCGGTTGCAGAGAATGTCATATTACACCTGATTGGCTTCTTATATATGAAATTGATAATGGTGAATTAATATTATATCTAACAAGAACAGGAACACACAGTGATTTGTTTTGAAAGCAAGTAAACAGGGCTCTTTTTTTGAAGCAGAAAAAGCAGGAAGCCTTTGAAAGACTTCCCACTAAAAGTTTGATTGGATTTTCATTACCTGTCAAAGCCCCAGCATTGGATTATAGAAAATGCATACATACAGATTATCATTTATTTTTTCTTTTTTTCTTTGAAGATTGCCTCCGATACCTAAATCATAAATCTCCTCATCTCCTGCATTGATATATACAATATACAAGAAGCTGCCGCCACCTCCGGCACAAAAATAATAAACGCCTTTTCCACTTACGCTTCTGTTATCTGTTGGATATCTCAATGTAAGTTTTTCAGACAGCTCCGTCCATTCGGGCGATGCATTATTTCGCGCAATCTCGGCAGTTTCCTGCGATGTTATGTTTTCATAATATTGTTCCAAAAACATTTCAGATACTTTCATTAAGTCTTCTTCATGTTCTTTACAATATGTAACCGTTTCATCAAATTGCTCTTCTACCACAAGGCTCTCCTCATACATTTTATGCATGTGTTCCCTGTACTTCTTATCCTCTGAAGCAAACAGTGATTCCATAATAGGTATCACAATCATTGCAGTAGTCCAAATCAATAAAAGCACAATAATCGCATATCTTTTTTTCATAAATACTCCTAATAACTACACATCCGTTTTCATCTCTTTCAAACAGATAAAGCCTCTACTTTTTTCTGCGTTTTAAAACAATTCAGAAATCCCCCGTATTCCTTTGCAGCCTCTTTCAGTACCCTATGCACTTTCTACTACTTCACAAATATATCCTTAATCTCATCCAACTGCGCGTCCGTCATCTCCTGTGGCTTCATCACGAGACTCTGGTTATCGTCATTGTAACGTGGTATCAGATGCACATGGAAATGAAATTTAGTTCTTATATTTCTTTTATCGTCAATTTTATGTATCTCGCCCACCTTTTCTATTTATATATTTTGTACTATTTGCCCTTACGGATAAGCTGTCGCGTATTTTTGTCACGCTCTTGTCATTTATTTGTCACTTTACCAAAAAAGGGAATTCGCATGCACTCGAATGTTTGTTCTAAAATCAAATATGTTATGAATATTGTATTGATATAATGCATATAATAGATATTAGTTGGTGATACAATATTAAAACAATTGACAAAATTGTTTTCAATTGTTTTAATCTGACTAATGGATAAGGTTTCAGAAACTCGAGATGCCTGAGACCGAGGGAGAGCCCTACGGGGTTCTTTTTTTAAACAAAAAAAGGAAGCCTTTGAAAGACTTCCCGCCAAAATTTACGGATTTGTTTTAGCCTTATAATCTACTGCCTTCTATTTTGGATGCCAACACTGTATAAAACTTTCTTACGTTCAAGCGGCTCCACAAAACTGCTAAATAACATGATAACACACGTCATCGTCATATCCCTTTTTTGTCTTATCATATTGAAAAATAATAGATTGATTTATATCCTTTAATCCATTTTTACCAAACAGAATACTTAAACGCATATCCGGTACATTATTCCATCCCATTTTCGCTATGCCGGATACCAGCCTTTGTATCACTTCCTTCATTGATGCTTTGTAATCTTTTGGAACATTATCCGACTTGCCAATAGCAGTATTTGCCAAACTCAAAATATCCTGACCATCTTCTGTATAATAGGCGCCGTTTTTTTCTGTCAGTTCATTAAGCTTCAAGCCTGTAAATGTATATACATCCTGATATGCCCGATATTTCATATAAGATTCTGATGATACCTGTGTACTGTTACATCCGTCTTGCGTTGCACACTTATTAATATGAAAGAATAAGTATTTCCCGTTATCGCCTACATTCAAAGCATTTTCCATGGCTGCTTTCAAATCCTGTCCTACCCCGTCAACGGATATTTCATATGTGTATGGATCAACCGTGAATTTGCAAGTTTCCGGTATTTCATTGGTATTAATTCCTGATTGGCTCAATATATTAGATATCTG
>JAIEDW010000278.1 GCA_029067805.1 Lachnospiraceae bacterium | reverse complement strand
CATCTCCTGATCCGCCAATCGCATGTAATCTTCAAATGATTTATCGGATGTCGGATCTGTGATCGTCACGCCAATACTGACACGTATGTCATTTTTTCCAAGTTCTTCCAAAACCCCGGTTTTAAAGTTCTCGGCATCGTTTTCCGCATCAATCGGGAAAAAAGCAATAAACTCGTCGCCGCCGTACCGATAAACATATCCTTCCTCTGTACATTTATCGACAAGAACATTCGCGATTTTTTTCAGAATCATATCGCCTTTTTCATGCCCGTATGTATCGTTAATCTGCTTAAAATTATCGGCGTCAATAAAATTAATCACACATTTTCTGCCGTTTCTGCAATGTTTGCCATACTCCGGCTCTATCATTTCCGTATAAGCAATACGGTTGTATAGTCCTGTAAGCTGATCCCTGTTGTAAATCTCGCGCATCTTTTGATTCGCGATTTCAAGCTGACGCTTTTTATATAGGTTTTCAAAGGTCTTGGTAATCGTGCTGTGTATGTCATAAAAATACGGATTATCGTACAAAAATCTGCCGTTTTTCAAGATACTGAAGCCAACGCATTTATCCCTGAAATGAATCGGCGAAAACATATAGGCATTGCCTCCTCCGCGTTTTTCAAAAGAAGCGAACAACTCAGACAGATTTTTGAAACCCAATTTCTGTTTTCCCTCTGCCCCATGCACAATGACCAAATTATCCCAATCGTAACCGTCTGTGGGAAATACACTTTGATCCGCTCCTTCGTATAATCTTTTGTCAAGCACGATCACAAAGCCGCTGCAATCCAGACTGAGAAAATAATTGGTTATTTCTCTGGAAACCGCGTCATAATCCTCACATGTTGTAATATCGCTCTCAAGCTTCGTGAGCAGTTCCTCTCTTTTGAGTCTGTCCACTTCGTAAATCACTTGATTTCTGGCATATTTTCTGTAATCAAGCAGTCCGCTGTTCGGACAGCCGCAACTCTCTGAGAACACACATTTTGACGGCATAAAATGGTTGGTCGGCACGTCTTTGCCCGCCCAGACATCCGCCAAAATCTCCATTGTCTTGTTTCCAATATTCTCGCGCATATGACTCACTGTTGTAATCTGCGGTTCGAAATAAACTGCCTTGTCAAGATTGTCAAAGCCTGTTATCTTGAAATCTTCCGGTATGTGATACCCGCACTCCTGCGCTTTGTAACAAAATCCCGCCGCAATATTGTCATTCGCACATACAAACACATCAGGAAATTCTACCGTTTTCCCCTCAAATCCTGCAAGGTACTGCTCAAAATATTGGATTCCCGTAGAAAAATCATAGTCACCGTACCACACAGGATTATCTTCTCTTGAAAGTCCCTTTCGGTCAAGGCTCTCCAGATAGGACTCGACACGAAGTTCATTTTCGTAATTATCTTTCGGACCGCCCGCAAAGATAAAGGTTCTGCATCCGTGTTCTTTGTACAAATGCTCCATCATGTCAGCAATCGGCTTTTTATTGTCGATGCCTGCATAATAAAATCCTTCTATATGGTTTCCGATACTGACAACCGGTTTATTGCTTTTTCGCAGCATATCGACCAAATCATTAAAAACATTCTTGTCGGAGATATTTGTACAGTCCATAATAATACCATCAAATTCCAAAAGATTTGGCACTTTATAGATATTGTACTCTCCGTGATTATGCATCTCATCATGGCTCCAGTTTCCATGACAGTTATACTGACACAGGCAGATTTCTTCATCGCTCTCCGAAATAAACTTCATCATTCCGTCCACCCATGCATATGTAATCAATCTTTTCCAACCATCCGAAAATAATGCGACTCTTTTCATATTATTTCCTCCTGTTTATATTATACTCCCATTTTGTATACAAACACAAGATAAATATGAAATCCTTAACGATATCGTCGGTTTAAATTGAAAATATTAGCAAAATATGTCATACTATATACATATAAGAAGCATTTTATCCGACAGAATGAAAGGGTGATGCATATGAAACGTTTTGCAGTAACAATTGCCAGAACATGCGGAAGCGGCGGCACGCCGATCGCCAAACTTTTATGTGAGGAGTATGGCATCAGCCTGTATGACAAAAAGCTGCTTGCGCTTGCAGCGGAGAAAAGCGGAATTAATGAGGCTCTTTTTTTACAGGCAGACGAAAGCGCCGACAAAAGTCTGCTCTATAAAATATCGAAAAAAGTATACGCAGGTGAATTAATCTCTCCACACAGCGATGACTACACACGCGAGGATAACCTTTTTAACTGTCAGGCAAAAACACTGCGAGAGCTTGCCGAAAATGAGTCCCTTGTATGTGTCGGACGTGCCGGTGATTATGTCTTAAAGGATTATCCAAATATTCTGCGCATCTTTTTACATGCCCCTTTTGAGGTGTGCGTTACAAACGAAATGAAACGGCTGAATATCACAGAAAAAGAAGCGCAAAAACATATCACGCAAACCAATATAAACCGCCGCGAATACTACCGTTTTCACACGGGTCGCGACTGGGAAAACCCGGAACACTATGACATGTGCATCGACACTTCTGTTTTCAGTTCATATGCAGAATGTGCGGAAGTGATCAAGGCATGCATTAACAAGCGGTTTGCGCAATGAATAACCTTGCATACAACAAATAAGCTGTGGAACATCTCCACAGCTTTCTTTATTTTATCCATTTATCTGCTTCCGCAATTTTTTCATCACATGCAGATACGCCGGTATCAGAAAGGAATCCGCAAACACCCACGCAAGCGGACTTGCCAAAATCACAAAGAGATATCCAAAGTGCGGCACCAGAACAAATCCCGAGATTGCCCTTGCAAACATCTCCGCGACACCCGCAAGAATGGCAAAGGTTGAAAAGCCTAACCCCTGTATCATGAAACGAACAATATTCACCAGCGCGAGCAGAATATACGCCGACGAGTTTGCTAGCACAAAATAATAAATATACGTAATGATTTCGTCCGTAGGGTTGTCAAGGAACAACAGCGCCATCTTTCTACCAAATACAAGCATAAACAAAAACGCGGCGATTGCATAAATAACGCCAAGCTTGATACAGTCCTTCAACCCTTTGTCAACCCTGTCCAGTTTTCCCGCGCCGACGTTCTGACCGCCAAAGGTCGCCATCGTAGAACCCATCGCGTCAAATGGGCAACATGCGAGCATACTGATTCTGCTTCCCGCCGTCACTGCGGCTACCGTCACCTCTCCCATCGCATTTACCGCCGTCTGCAGGATAACGCTTCCGATTGCTGTTATCGAATACTGAAGTCCCATAGGAATCCCCATCCCGCACAGTTTCACAGCGTGGTAACCGCTAAACTTCCAGTCCTCTTTTTGAAAGCCCAAAGATTGATATTTTTTTATCATATAGCAAAGGCTGATCACACCGGAGATTGCCTGTGAAATCACCGTGGCATATCCCGCACCGCTGACACCAAGCGGCGACACAAGCAGAAGATCCAGGATCACATTTAATACCGACGAAAACACCAAAAATATGACCGGTGTCACGCTATCTCCAAGCGAACGCAGTATTCCCGAAACCATGTTATATAGAAACGCAGCCGGTATTCCCATAAAAATAATAAATATGTACGCATATGCCTGTTCCAAAATATCGTCCGGTGTTTTCATGATTGTTAAAATCTGTCTTGTAAAGATACCCACCACAACTGTCATAATCGCCGCAAATACAATAGCTACAATCGCGCCGTTTGTGATATATTTTTTTAAATTCGGAAAGTCCTTCGCGCCAAATGTCTGTGCCACCGGAATCGCAAAACCGTTACAGGTGCCAATGCAAAATCCCAGTATCATAAAGTTGATCGAACCCGTCGACCCTACTGCCGCAAGTGCGTCCACACCAAGTTTTTGTCCGACGATGATAGAGTCCACCATATTGTACATCTGCTGAAAAATCAAACCAAACAAAAGCGGCAGACCAAATTCCAAGATCAATTTGATCGGTTTTCCAACTGTCATATCTTTTGTGCCGTTCAGATTCTTAAAAATCTTAGCCCATGAAAATCTGCTTTTTTCCTTATCCATAATGTTACTCCTCTTAATTCCTTTTCCCAAATGCGTTTTTTGTCAAGTCACTATCTTATCATTTATTTGAAAAAAGTCCATATCTAAATTAAAAATATTTCTACAATAATTTTAATTTACCACTTGCCTAGTTTGTCAAAATGTGTTATCATATTTTTTGTCGTTATGACATACGTTACACGCCGGTGTGGCGGAATGGCAGACGCAGCAGACTCAAAATCTGCCGGGGGCAACCTCGTGCCGGTTCAAGTCCGGCCACCGGCATAAAATAAGACCTCTCAAAATTGAGAAGTCTTATTTTTTTGGTATAGGCAATAAAAATAAACCACCTGCTATGCAGGTGTGTTCCGAAATAGCTTTAGCTATAAGTATAACCTCC
>JAIEDW010000277.1 GCA_029067805.1 Lachnospiraceae bacterium | reverse complement strand
TTATTGCCCTAAAATATATGCAGTGTGTACAAAGAATGGGCATTTTCATCGCCACAGAAAAGGTATTTTGACTGCTAAAAAATCCTGTTTTTCAATCAAAAGAAACGTGTTTTTGCGGTTGTCAGCGCATAAAAAAGATGTTATTATATACACAATATGATAAATTTACAGACAAAGGAAGGGGCATAGTTATTGTTATGGATAACTTTATCGATAAACTGGCGCAGAAATTCAGCGCACAGGAGATAATAAAGGCGAACGCACAGGCAGAGGCGGAGGAAATGAAGAAGCTGCAGCTGCAGGTGGCGGAATACGAGCGGATTTTACAGGAAATAAGACGGCTGAATTATAAAAATACGGAGCTTTCCGAGCAGCTTGAAACAAGGATCAGTGAAAATACCGACAAAATTCAGGCAATGAAAGAGGACGAGCAGAAGCTGATTGCCACGCTGCGCGACATCACTGAGGAACAGACCAGAAACAGAGAGGCGGACCTCGAAAAACGGGAGGCGGAGCGCATCGAGAAGGAAAAGGATACCGAATCCGAGATGGCAGCGCTCACAGCGCTTTTAGAGGAAAAATTTAAGTCCTCGGACGATTTCGTGCACAAAGAAAATGTCAAGGTGTACCGGAATGTACAGGCTGTCGTGGTTGATGAATTAAAGAAATCGCAGCAAAGCGTCAGAGCGGGCGATGAGGATCTCAAAAATATGCTTGGAATGTGTACATTTAATGTCGAAAAAAATCTGAGCAAAAAGATCAATGCGGTTATGGTGATCAGTATCATATCGCTGATCGCGTCTCTTTCGGGCGTGGCGTTAGGTGTTTTGCAGCTGCTCATACGTTGGGGAATCATCAAGTAGGGGAATTGTTCTATGGGAAACAGGGGAAAGATTTCATTTAAGCCCGGAAACATGCTCTATCCGTTGCCCGCAGTGATGGTGAGCGTAGCGGATAAGGCGGGAAACTCAAATATCATTACAGTAGCATGGACAGGAACGATTTGTACCAATCCACCAATGCTTAGTATTTCCGTAAGACCAAATCGATTTTCCCATCACATGATTATGGAAACGGGAGAATTTGTTGTAAATCTTACTACGAAGGAGCTTGCCTATGCGACGGATTATTGTGGTGTAAAAAGTGGCAAGGACGTGGATAAATGGAAGAAAATGAAGCTTACGCCAGTTCCTTCAGAAGTTGTGAAGGCGCCCAGTATTGGGGAAAGCCCTGTAAACATTGAGTGCAAGGTAACAGAAATTAAAAAACTGGGATCACACGATTTGTTTCTCGCAGAGGTGGTGGCGGTTCATGTCGACGAGCATTATATGGATGAGCACGGTGGATTTCATCTTGCAGATGCGGAACCGATTGTGTATTGTCACGGGGAATACTTTGACTTAGGAAAAAAAATCGGAAAATTTGGTTACAGTGTGCAAAAAAAGACTTGACGGAACAAAGAAAAATTATTAAGATGATATTGATAACAAAATAACAATTATTCGTTACGAAGGCGTAGCATCAAAATATCCTGTAGAGGGTGTTTTGGTGCTTTTTTTACGGGGGTTTTATGAGTCAGCTGGATAAGAACATCGCAGAAAACTTGAGGAGGATCAGGAAGTCCAAAAATATGAGCCTTGACATGCTTGCGGAAAAAACGGGTGTGAGCAAGAGTATGCTCGGACAGATTGAACGGGGGGAGTCAAATCCCACCTTGGCGACCATGGAAAAGATTATAGAGGGGATGAAAGTGTCCTTTGAGGATTTAATCTATCAGAAAACCGAGTCCATTGTGATCATCGACAATGACAAGCTGCCGCTTTATAAGGCACAGGAGGGCGCCTACCAGGTGCGAGTGATTTTCCCGTATGACAAATCCAGAAATTTTGAAGTCTATGAGGCAAAAATCGAGCCGGGGGAGGACTGCGACTGTTTTGTCGGGGAGGACGGAAACTGCGAATATATCATGGTGATCCAAGGGACGCTGACGCTTGTGACGGAGGAGGGAACATACGAGGTGGCGGCAGGTCACGCGATCAAAATCGATTCGCTAAAACGCCACAGTTATTGCAACCGGGGAACGCAAAAACTTGTGTTTAACCTGTTTCTTTCCTATGAAACATCGATACGTTAAAAAGCGGAACACTTCCGCTTTTTTTATTTACTTTTCTCCCAAACACTGCTAATATGTATTATGGGATAGAAACGAAACCGTTACCCGAAATTTACGTCGGAGCATGGATAAAAATGAAAAATATACAGCATTATTATAGAAGATTCAGACTATGTTATATAGAGGCGGCAGTCATTACATTAGTGGTATGCGCTTTTTTGCTGCCATCTTTTGACTTATTGCAACATACAGGCGACAATTACTTTACAGTCAGCATCAACGGCACACAGGTCGGCAGACTGGGTTCGGCAGAATCGCTTGATATACTGCTCGCAACAGCACGTAAACAGGTTGCGCAGGAAACTGCAAGCGATGACCTCGTGTTTATGGATCTGGATATTGAAACGGTTGGAAGTGAACGCATCTTTGGCATGATTGACAGCGCGGAAACCGTAGTGGAAAATATGGCGGAAATCATGAAGGACAGCATTCGGAGCACGCTTCACCGTTCCTACACGGTAAAAATCAATGAAACATCCGTAAATCTCGGCTCTTATGACGAGGTGCACGAATTGCTGGAGCAGGCGCTTGCTCCTTATGACGCGGATAACGAATATCAGGTGGATCTTGAACTTGACAGCAAACGAGAGGTCAATGTACTGGAGGCGGTAGTGACTTCCAAGGAAGAACTGCGCAAGGAACTGGAGCAGAGTTATGAGCGGTCAGCGGGAATTGGTGCGGAGTTCGAACGAATATTCGACGAAATAGAGCCAGAGATAGAAAAAAGTTTTGAAGATTACGATTTGGGATTGATTGACATAAACTATGCTGATAAAATAGAAGTAGTAGAGTCGTATCTTTTGGAAGATGCGTTAAGCAATGTCGAAGATGCCGTGAACCTTGTGACAAAAGAACAGGAAACACAAGTCATCTATAAAGTAGTGTCGGGCGATACCCTTTCGCAGATTTGTTTGACGAACAATATTCCGATGGATGATCTGATTGCGATCAATGACGCGTTGGAGGACGAAAACACGATGATCCGTGTGGATCAGGAATTGGTCATTACGGTTCCCGAGCCGGATCTTTCTATTCTATGGAAAGAAGAACAGGTTTACACGGAAGATTACGAGGCGGAGGTTCAGTATATACCGAATGATGACTGGTATACCACGCAAAGGGTGACATTGCAGGAGCCGTCGGCAGGACGCAGAAAAGTAGCCGCCGTGATTGAGTACGAAAACGGTCAGGAAATTAACAGGGAAATTTTAAAAGAGGAAGTTTACGCCGAAGCGGTGCCAAAAATCGTAGAGCGGGGTACAAAGATACCGCCGACGTATGTGAAACCGATTTCGGGCGGCAGATTAAGCTCCGGATTTGGCGCAAGAAGCGCACCGACGAAGGGCGCGAGCACCAATCATAAGGGTGTTGACTGGGCAGTGCCCATCGGAACGTCCGTGTCCGCATCGAATGCGGGTACTGTGGCGTTTGCGGGCTGGGCGAGCGGATACGGATATGCTGTGTACATCAACCACGCGGACGGCAGACAGACGCGGTACGGACATTTGAGCAAGGTGCTTGTCAAGACAGGACAGAGCGTATCACAGGGCGAGCGTATTGCGTTAAGCGGCAATACAGGACGAAGCACGGGTCCGCATCTGCACTTTGAAATCCGCATCGGTGGCAGCGCAGTCAATCCGTTGAAATACTTAAATTAGTAAATATGCATAAAAAAATTAGTAAATTTGAATAAATTCTGATATTCTTTCAATTTACAAAAACAGGAAAAGAGTATATAATCGGATTTTAGTGATGTAAAAGATAAGTGATTAACAGAAAAATCAGAGATTGAATAACGATACAGGGAACAGTGTGAGGTGGACGATGGAACAGTACGCAATTAAGGGTGGAAATCCTCTTGTTGGCGAAGTTGAAATCGGCGGCGCAAAAAATGCAGCTCTGGGCGTACTTGCCGCGGCAATTATGACGGACGACATGACCGTTATTGAAAATTTACCGGACGTAAGAGACATCAATGTGCTTCTTCAAGCGATGGAGAGTATCGGTGTCATCGTATACCGGTCGGAGCGGCATACCGTACGAATCAATGCATCGATGATTTCGGGACTTGTGATTGAGGACGATTATATCAAAAAAATAAGAGCATCTTATTATCTTCTCGGAGCGCTGCTTGGAAAATATAAGCATGCGGAGGTGGCGCTTCCGGGCGGCTGCAATATTGGCAGCAGAAAGATTGATTTACATATCAAGGGCTTTAAGGCGCTTGGCGCGGAGGTTAAGATTGAGCACGGGCTGATCATCGCAGACGCAAGACAGCTAAAGGGCGCACATATTTATCTGGACACGGTTTCGGTCGGCGCAACAATCAATATTATGCTTGCTGCTGTGCTTGCAGAGGGAAAGACCGTGATTGAAAACGCGGCAAAGGAGCCGCATGTGGTAGACGTGGCGAACTTCTTAAACTCGCTCGGCGCAAATGTAAAAGGCGCGGGAACGGACGTAGTCCGAATTTCCGGCGTGAAAAAGCTTCACGGTTCGGATTATTCAATCATACCGGACCAGATTGAGGCAGGAACCTTTATGTTTGGAGCAGCGATCACAAAGGGCGATGTGACAGTAAAGAATGTAATCCCGAAGCACTTGGAGTCCATTACCGCGAAGCTCATCGAGATGGGCTGTCAGGTGGAGGAATCGGACGACGCTGTGCGCGTTGTGGCATCGAAGCGTCTTGGCAATACGCATGTAAAAACGCTTCCGTATCCAGGATTTCCAACGGATATGCAGCCGCAGATTGCAGTGTCGCTTGCACTCGGTAAGGGCACGAGCATCGTGACAGAGAGTATTTTTGACAATCGTTTTAAATATGTAGACGAACTTGCAAAGATGGGTTCGAATATTAAAGTTGAGGGAAATACGGCGATCATAGAGGGCGTGGAAAAATTTACGAGCGCAAATCTTACCGCCCCCGACTTGCGTGCAGGCGCAGCGCTTGTGCTTGCGTGTCTGACCGCGGAAGGATTTAGCACGGTCGAGGATATTAAGTATATCGAGCGCGGGTATGAGGATTTTTATGTGAAGCTGCAAAAGCTGGGTGCGCAGATTGCGAAAGTGGACTCAGATAAGGATATTCAGAAATTTAAGCTGAAGGTTGGTTAGAAAATAAAATTTCCCCTTTGACAAAATAAAAAAACGCATATATAATAATATCGTCGAGTAGCGAAAAGCGTAAATCCAGATTATGGGTTTACGCTTTTTTCGTTTGAACACATAAAAATATGGTTATGGCAGCTTTCCGAAAAAGTATCCAGAGAGTGTAGTTTCTCAAAAGAAAAGGAGGAAAATTGAATAAAGAAGCAACAACAAACAAAATGGGAACCGAGGCGGTTCCGAAAGTCATGTTAAGCATGGGAATTCCGATTATCCTGTCAATGGTACTGCAAGCCTGCTACAACATCGTGGACAGTATGTTTGTGGCAAGGATTCCGGATACTGGCAATAACATCCATATGGGTGAGTACGCGGTAAATGCATTAACATTGGCATTCCCTGTGCAGATGTTGATCGTGGCATTTGGTATCGGGACAGGTGTAGGTGTCAATGCGTTGCTTGCAAAAAGTCTGGGGCAGCGGGATGAGGAAAAGGTTGCAAAGACAGCTGGGAACGGGGTGACACTGGCCCTTATCATCTATGCGGCATTTTTATTGTTTGGTTTATTTGGCGTAAAAGCATATATCGGAAGTCAGACGAAGGACGAAGTGGTGCTTGAAATGGGTATCTCGTATCTTTCAATCTGCTGCGTTATTTCGTTTGGCATTGTCTTGTTTTCTGTTTATGAAAAACTGCTGCAGTCAACGGGAAAGACCATCTATTCCACGATTGCGCAGGTGACAGGCGCCATTGTCAATATTGTGCTTGATCCGATCATGATTTTTGGATACTTTGGGTTGCCCGAGATGGGTATTCGTGGCGCAGCGTATGCGACCGTGATCGGACAGGTGGCATCTATGCTGATCGCGATGTACTTCCATTATAAAAAGAATACGGAAGTTAAATCGGGCAGGCAATATTTGAAGTTGGATAAGGGTATTGTAAAGGAAATCTATGTCATCGGACTTCCGGCAATCATCATGCAGGCATTGATGTCGTTTATGACATATGGTGTGAATCTGATTTTTGGCTCCGTTTCTCAGGCGGCAGTGACGGCATATGGAATTTTTTATAAAATCCAGCAGTTTATTTTCTTTGCGGGATTTGGTCTGCGTGATGCGATTACTCCGATTGTATCCTTTAATTTCGGAATGGGGGATAGGAAACGCGTAAAACAGGGTATTTTTTACGGTATCTTGTATACGGAGATCATTATGCTGGTCGGCATGATCGGATTGGAAGTATTTGCAAGTCCCTTGATCGGATTATTTGCAATGTCTAAGGAAACAGAAGAACTGTGCGTCTTAGCAGTGAGAATTATTGCGACAGGTTTTCTGTTTGCGGGAGGGAATATCGCGGTACAGGGTGTGTTTCAGGCATTGGGCTGCGGGCTGGATTCGCTGATTGTTTCCCTGCTTCGGCTGTGCATCGTTGTGCTGCCGCTCGCATGGCTGTTTACAAAGTTTGCAAATGCAGTGTCTATGATATGGTGGGCATTTCCAATTGCGGAACTTGTGGCGCTTGCTGTGGCAGTTGTGCTGATGCTGCAGGCAGACCGTAAAATGATGAGACCGATGAAAGAGGGAAAGATGATATGCGCAAGCGTGTCTGGCAGGATTATTGTAAATTCTTAAGATTAGGAGTTGACAATAATGCAATCCTGTTATAAGATATAACCGATATGAAAATTCAATATTGAACGAATATAAATCTCTTATTCAGAGTGGTGGAGGTACAAAGGACCTGTGAAGCTACGGCAACCCCGTTA
>JAIEDW010000276.1 GCA_029067805.1 Lachnospiraceae bacterium | reverse complement strand
ATTTTGGCAGAATTTTCATCGCTTTCTTTCAACAATTTCGGACAGGTAATTTCCATAACCTGTTCAATCATCTGATGCAGCAGACGGCCTTGCTCCGTATCTGCGGCACGATAATAAACTTCTTTTCCATCGCGGCGGCACACGATTAGGCCGCTGTTTTTTAATGGTCTGAGGTGGTGTGATACTGCCGGGCTTGACATTTGAAGCATGGCTGAAATATTGAGCACACATTCTTCACAATGGCAAAGCAGCCAGAAAATACGGATTCTGGTGGTGTCACCGAGCTGTTTGAACACGTCTGCTACGGTTTGAAAGTAATCTACATGATCTAATTGTTTCTGTATCAATGCGGTTTGCGGTCCTTCTCCATGATGGTGCGGTAATTTCATATTGTCCATGTTGTGTTCCTTTCTTTTTGTTTGCATTTCGCCCAAATGGAAATACTTTTCGCCCATTTGGAAGAGAATGCTTCGAAAATATTGACGCGTGCCTTTATGCGTATTATACTGCAAAAAAGATAATTAAACAAGTACTTAATCATTAAATTATAATAAAAACAAGGAGGAAGTTATCAATGAAAAAGACTTATAAAATCGAGGTAGACTGCGCTAACTGCGCAAATCTGATGGAGGACGCAGCTCGCAAGACTGCCGGTGTGCAGAGTGCTACGGTCAACTTTATGACACTGAAGATGAGTGTGGAATTTGCCGAGGGGTATGAGCCAGAAGACGTTATGAAGAATGTGCTGGATGCATGTAAGAAGGTAGAACCGGATTGTGAGATTTTTCTTTAAGCAGAATTCGAACTACGATGAAATGACACCCTTAAAATGCACTTCTGCAATTTTGGGTGTCATTTTTACCAAGTACAATTAAGAATATTTGAAAGGAGCACTTATTATGCAAGAATTAGTGATAAGCATACTGCTGACGGTCGTTATCATAATGGCTGCTGTTGTTCTCATTTTCATCGGTAGCCGCAAAGGGGGATTGACCAAAAAGCAGAGAACCATGATGATTCGAATTTTCATCACTGCAGTAATCCTACTGACGCTCCAGTTCCTCTCTATAGAGATGTTTGACAGGATTGACGGATATTTATTTCCGTCTGCGGGAAGATGGATCCGTTTTGCATGCTATCTGATTGATTACTTTATCATTGGATATGACATTTTAAGAAAAGCTGCAAAAGGCATTAAAAACCGTCAGGTATTTGACGAAAGTTTTTTGATGGCAGTGGCTACCATCGGAGCAATGGCGTTAGCTATTTATGAGAATGGAGAATATCTGGAAGCGATTGCCGTTATGCTGTTTTATCAGATTGGCGAATGGTTTCAGGGCTATGCAGTGGGGAAGAGCCGCCGTAATATCAGTAATCTGATGGATATTCGTCCCGACTATGCAAATGTGGAAAAAGATGGGCAGTTAGAGCGGGTAGATCCGGATGAAGTAGAGCTTGGCAGCGTGATCGTTGTTCAGCCGGGCGAGAAGGTGCCGATTGACGGAATTATTGTCGAGGGCTCATCTAGCCTAAATACCAGTGCATTGACAGGCGAAAGCCTGCCGAGGGAGGCAAAAGAAGGCGATGAGGTAATCAGCGGATGTATCAGCATGACAGGTGTATTGAAGATACAGACAACGAAAGAGTTCGGAGAATCCACTGTTTCTAAGATTTTGGATCTGGTGGAAAATGCAAG
>JAIEDW010000275.1 GCA_029067805.1 Lachnospiraceae bacterium | reverse complement strand
TTGAGAAAGAGGTAACGCGAAGTGGTTTACGATTGCTTTCAGTTTTTTAACGAATTGGATATCTTAAAAATCAGGCTGAATGTGCTCGGTCCCGTGGTGGACAAGTTTGTCATCAGCGAGGCGACGGAAACCTTTTCCGGATTGAAAAAGCCGCTTTATTATGAGGAAAATAAGGAACTGTTTGCGGAATTTGAGGACAAAATTATCCATGTCGTTGTTGAAGATACGCCCGAGGGCGACACGCACTACCGCGATACCTTTCAGAAAAATGCGGTCACGAGGGGACTGAAGGGCTGTACGGATGAGGATGTGATCATTTTCAGCGATCTTGACGAGATACCAAATCCCGATAAAATCCGCGAGATTTTACGGAATTTTCAGGAGGATAAGATTTATCATTTTGCACAGCGGCTATTTTACTGTTACCTGAATATGGAGGAAGTGTCGGGAAGCCTGCTCTCCTATGCGGGAGAATTTGAGGGCGTGGAACACAAGAAATGGATCGGTACGAAGATGCTAAGCTATAAGCTGCTGCGGGAGCAGAATTTAATGCTTGGTGAACTGCGTTTTCCCGAGAGAAAAGAAATCGGTATCCGTGTGGAAGATGGCGGCTGGCATTTTGGCTATATGGGCGGCCATGGGGAGAAGGATATCCGAAAGCGTGTACAGGAGAAGGTGGTTTCGGCGGCACATCAGGAGTACAATTCAAAGCACGTGTTATCGAATGTGACGGATCAGATTAAGGACGGCAAGGATATCTTTGGAAGAAACGCGCGGTTTGTAAGATGTGAGATTGACGAGAGTTTTCCGGCGTATATCAGGGAGCATCAGGATGAGTTGGATTTCCTGATCATGCACGAGGAGGGCACGGCAAACAGGACGCTGCGGCACACGAAAATAACAATAAAAAACACTTGTTATAATATTCTTGTGGCAATCAAACGAATTGGAAGGAAAGTGCTGAAAAAATGATGTCGGATACGCCAAAGGTTTCGATCTGTGCGCCTGCCTACAACAATGCCTCTGAGGTGGAACGGCTTCTGAAATCCATATATGCCCAGAAATATGCGGATTTTGAAGTCAATATATCGGATGATTCCACAGATGATGCGATTGAACGGCTCGTGGCATCCTATCGGGACGAACATGGAAATATAAACTATATACACAATCAAAAGCCCTACGGACATATTTTTAACTGGAACGCGGCGATTAAGATGGCGCGCGGTGCCTATATCAAAATTATGTTCAGCGATGACTGGTTTACGGACGAGGAGAGTCTTAGTGCGTATGTAGCGCTTTTGGACAAGTCGCCCGATGCGATGCTTGCTTTTGCGGGCAGCAGACAGGTTTCGTTGGATGATGGTATGAAATTTTACGACAGACATGCCACACCGCAGTTTATCGGCAGATTGCGCAGAGATTACAGGTTTTTATTCAGGGGAAATGAGATTGGTGCGCCAAGCGCTGTCATTTACAGACGCGGAGAATCGCTTACGCTTTTTGACGAAAAGAGCAACTGGGCGTCAGATATGTATCTTTATTTTGATCTGCTGATAAAAAGCCCGAAAATTGTTTACACGACAAAACCTTTGGTTTCCATCGGTGTACATGAGCATCAGTATACCGAGAGCTTTTCGCAGAAAGATATGCGCATCTACAACGATTACCGCTATATGTATGAAAAATACAATTTGCGGGAAAGCAAGGCGTGCCGGGAATATTTTACAAAGCAGTTCCTTGTAAAATACAACAAAGGCATACGGGAGGCGCATGCGCTTGGAATAGAGCCGTCCATGTATTTTAAGGCAGTTGTTTGTGAATTTTTTGACAGTGTAAGATGTTTCCTGCGGGCGCGGTTTGGGAAAAGCAGTAAGGAGAGCGAATGAAAAAAACAGACAATTTTTTTGTAATCCACAATTTTAATACGGTTCCGACAGAACTTTTGGCATATTGCAAGGAGTATCTGATCTATGACTGCTCTACAGATGCTGCTGTCAAAGAAACGCTCAAAACTGAGGGATTTCATGTAAAAAACGTGGAAAATACAGGACATAATATCACTAGTTATTTTTCGTTTTTTGCCGAAAATTATGGTCATCTTCCCGAGGTGATGTGTCTGTTAAAGGGAAACATGATAGGGCGCCACTGCTCCAAGGCGTTTTTTGACAAGGTATATGACGAGAAAAGTTTTACTTTTTTGTACGACGAAAAGCAGTATTGGGACAAGTTTTCCAAATATAAGGAAAACGGTGAAAAAAATGAGCCGGGAAACACCTTTATCGCGATGGAAAACGTTTATGTCGAAAAAAACGATTCTTGGTATACGGCATCAGAAAATCATCCGAAAAAATATTTTAACGATGTGGACGATTTATTGCGTTTTATATATAAAAAACCCATGATACCGCAGTTTTTTATGTTTGCTTCGGGCGCGTGCTACATTGTCCGTCGGGAACAGATATTGCGCCACAGCAGAGAATTTTATCTTAATCTGAACAAAATTATGAATTATGGAATGAACCCGAGTTTTCCGTCTGAGGCGCATCAGATCGAGCGGATTTTGCCGATTATTTTTAATTCCCTTTCGGAAGTGCAGGATTATATGAATGACGAGGCGGGATTTGAGGCGAAACTGCCAGAGTGCAGCGCTTATATACAGTACAAGTACGAAAACAGACCGAGGAAATTCAAAAAATTTAGACAGGCACTGGGATTGATTGATTGACAATCGGGTATGGGGATTAGAAGATGAAAACAGACAGAATAGAGAAAACGGGCAGGATATGCTTTTGGCTTGCCTTTGTGATAGAGCTTATTATTGTGATCATTGATAAAAGTGCATATATCAACCCAATTGAGGGGCAGCTTTTCAGGATTACGTTTCTTCTTTGCTGTATCAAAATTGCAGCGACGAAGTATTCGAGGGACGAGTGGATCTGTATCTTTTTGTTTGGTGCGATTGCATTTGTATCGTATCTTGTCAATGACCGCGATGAAACGGTCAGGATAGTAGCGTTTGTGGCGGCATGTAAAGGGATTGATCTAAAAAAGATGATGCGGCTTGCGTTTTGGATGACGCTTTCGGGTGCAGTGATACTCTTTGTGCTTTCTGGTATTGGTGTTTTCGGTGATTTTAAGATAACTGCGAATTTTGGGCGCGGGGAATATCCGAGCATTATAGAAACACGCTATTGCTTTGGAATGGGACATCCCAATGCCTTTCAGGGAATGTTGTTTATGCTGATAACGTTATGCCTGTATCTTTTTGCAGATAAAATGAAATGGTATCATTTTATCTTTTTGGCGTTTATCAACTATCTTGCATACCGCTATACGGATTCCAATACGGGTTTTCTGGTGTGTATGGCGGTGATTGCGGGTGTAGCACTGTTAAAATACTGCAAACCGCTGCAACGAAGTAAAACCATCTATCTGCTAGGGGCGCTGTTTGTGATCAGCATTGTTGTGTTTTCTGCGATTGGTTCGCATACGGGGATAGAAAGCAAACTGATTGACAAACTTGATACCATACTAAATGGAAGATTCAAATTTGCGCATAAAATTGAGGCGGCGCGTGTGGAAAACTGGCTGCTCTTTGCGTCGGCAGCAAATACGGAATACTTTGATGCGGGATTTATCAAGCTGTTTTACTGGTATGGGATCGTCCCCGGAATTCTTTATGTGCTGATGAATCTGTATCTGATTTATCAAAGCTTTCGAAATAAAGATTACACGATTGCCGTGATCGTGGCGGGCTATACGTTATTTACGATTATGGAGGCGCATTTGATATCGTTTTATATCTTGCGAAATTATCTTTTTATTTTGCTGGGATATTACTGGTATCAGCCGTTTGCGAACAGGGGCAGGTTTGAAGGATACTTTTGGCAGGCAAAGAAACTGCTTACGGGTTAAGTGCGGAAAGGGAGAATTGCGATGAAGCTAGTAAGTGTTATTGTTCTTGCATATCGGTCTGCGGAAACGATCGTGCAGACCTTGGATAGCATCAAGAACCAGACCTACAAAAATATAGAGCTGATCATTACGGATGACTGTTCTACCGATAATACAGTGGAAACAGTTCAAAAGTGGCTTGCTGATCATCAGGGCGAGCTTTCTAAGATGCAGCTTGTCACGACACAGCAAAATACGGGAATTCCGGGAAATATTAACCGCGCGCTAAAGCATGCAAAAGGAGATTACCTGAAACTGATTGCGGCGGACGACTATATGACAAAGGACGCCATATCAGAGTATGTAAAGTTCTGTGAGAAAAATCCGAAGGCAATTCCGATTGCGAAAGTTCATTTGTTTTCAGACGATGAAAATGTTGATTTTGAGCCAATTGAAAAATATTGTAACAGATGTTATGAATTTGCGGCAAAAAAAGATTATAAAAAACAATATCAAATGTTATTAAAACAAAACTGTATTGTAGCTCCGTCAGGCTCCTTTTATCCGATGGACATTATCAGAAAGCTTGGAGGGTATGATGAGAATTATCGCTGGTTCGAAGACTATCCGATGAATCTAAAGGTCATGCATGCGGGTTACCGCTGCGGTTTGATCAACCGCGAACTTGTCTGGTACAGAATATCGGGTGGCTCCATCACTGCGTCACAGCAAATGCGTTTGAAAAAAACGGAGATGAAACTGTTTTTCAGGGAGCGAATGTTTTATATGATGCAGGCGGGAATGGGCTGGGAGGCAGTCAAGCAGTCAAAGTATTGGGCGCAGATTGCGATGAAAAAGTAAAATAACACTTGATATAAAAAGGAGAGGACACGATGATAATCGCGGCAAATTATGCAGACAAAAAGTTTAGAAGGGCACAAAAACTAAACAGCAAGACTGCGAAACAGTGGGGCGCTGACCGTGTCATCGAGTATACGGCTCGGGATATCGACTCGAAATTTCGTGCCGCAAATAAGGAAATTCTTGATAATCCAAGAGGCGGAGGTTATTATCTTTGGAAACCATATGTATTTTATCGAGCTTATCAGGAGATTGGCAACGACGATTATCTGATTTATACGGATGCCGGCTCCGTCTATGTGGACAGCATTCAAAAGCTGATCGATTGCATGGAGAAAGAGCAAGTCAATCTGATGCTCTTTTCACTGCAAAATGAGATGCTTGAGCGGAAATATACGAAACGGGATGCCTTTATCCTCACAGGCTGCGATGAGGAACAATATGCCGAAACACCACAGTCAATTGGCGGATATATGGTGTGTAAAAAATCTGCGGAGGTCGAGGATTTCTTTCAGGAGGTTTTGTCCTATGCACAGGATATCCGTATTATTTCGGATAACGCAAACACAATGGGGAAAGACAATTATCCCGGGTTTATCGACCATCGCCACGACCAGTCTGTGATTTCGCTGATTTCCAAAAAAAGAGGAATCAAGAAATTTCGGGATCCGTCGCAGCATGGTATGATAAACCGTTATCCTAAAGAGGTGGAAAAAAGAAGCGATTATCCGCAGATTATCGACTCGCACAGACTCAATGCGGGAAGTATGTTTGAGTTGTGGCTTCGAAGGACAAAAATTGTGGCAGCTGTTTGTGAAATTGGGAAAAAGGTGAAAAACAAGCTACGGAAAGGGTAGAGTTATAAAATATGGATAAAACGGAAAAATGGATAAAATATGAGAAGCGCTGGAAGTGGCGGGATATCTATTTTAACAAGGCATTACGCAGACATGGTATTGTCAAATATTTTCACAGAGAGCCGGTCATGCCGCACTATGCGCATAAATGGGTTATGAGTTCCAAAAAGACAAACGACTATATTTATGACAGGATTATTGAGGGAAAGCCGTTTATGGCATGTCGTTTTGGGAATACGGAGCTGCAAACGATGGTAGGCGATCTGGCGATTCGGTATAAAGGACACTCTTCTATAGATGATGCATATCTGGACAGATGGTTTACACGACTTGGCGAGGGTGCAGGTTTTTTTCCGGCTGATTATGCATATCTTCATGATTTTACTGATTTAATGCTCGAATCCTGTAAACAGATTGATCTGCTTGCAATGTGGCATCTCAATATGGAAGATTTTATTATAGAGGAATATATTCCTCATGCGGATCTGACATTCCTTTTTCGGCTGGAGCCGTGGCTTTATAGTGGTCGTCCGTGGACGGCTGCGCTTAAGGGAAAAAAAGTTCTTGTGATTCATCCGTTTGAGGACAGCATCAAAGCACAATATCCCAAGAGAAAGGAAATATGGAAAAAGCATCCGATTCTGCCTGCGTTTGAGTTAAAGACCTTAAAGGCTGTTCAGACAATCTGTGGGTTGCGGGATGAGCGTTTTGATACGTGGTTTGATGCACTTGAGTATATGTTCAACGAGGCAATGAAAATAGATTTTGATGTGGCGATCATAGGCTGCGGTGCATATGGTTTTCCGCTTGCGGCAAAGCTAAAGGCGGCAGGAAAGCAGGCGATCCATTTGGGGGGAGTCACGCAGATCATGTTCGGGATAAAAGGTTCTCGCTGGGAAAATAACTATCCGTCCAAAATAGCTACTTTTTTTAACGATGCATGGATTTATCCCAGCGCGTCAGAAACACCTGCAAATGCTGAAACAGTGGAAAAAGGATGTTATTGGTGATGAAACGATTCGTTTATAAGATCTATAGAAAAATGAATTATATTTTGCGTAGAATTTATGTTTTTGCAGCGCCCAAAAGAAACGCGCTCAACAGTACGCATAGAAAAACAAGTGTTATTGTATCGCTTGCAAGCTATCCGGCGAGATTTCCATTCATTCACATTACGCTGAAAAGCATTATGCTGCAAAGCATGAAACCGGACAGGATTATCGTATGGCTTGATGATGATGTGGAACAAAGCAGGCTTACGCCTAAGATGCGCGCGCTTGAAAGATATGGGATAGAATACAGATATGTTAAAGATTTAAGATCACATAAGAAGTATTTTTATGTGATGCAGGAATTCTCTGATTCAATCATTATAACAATTGACGATGACGTAATATATCCGAAAGATGTGATCAAGTCACTGATGGATACGCATGAGCGTTATCCGGATGCTGTGTGTGCAAGGCGTGTGCATAAAATGACGAAAAATGCTGATGGTACAATTGCTGCGTATAATGACTGGCTTGGAGAGTATTGCGAATGTGATACGCCTTCTCATGCGCTTGTTGCGGTTGGCGTGGGAGGGATATTGTATCCGCCGCATTGTCTATATGAAAAGGCGTTTGATGAGGAGCTGATCAGGAAACTGTGCTTAAAGGCGGACGACATATGGCTTAAATTTATGGAAGTATTAAACGGAACTTATGTCGTCTGGACGCCCTGTAAAATTCCGATGCCTGAATTGATAGAAAAGGCACAGAAAACAAGTCTTAACAGTGAAAATGTTGGTCAAAAGATGAATGACGTATATTTTGCCAATATGCAGAATTATTTTAATGTGCAGCCGGATGATTTTCATATAACATAGCGGAAAACAGGAAAGGGGCAGCAGACAAAGATGAATGAAATACTGGTATCCGTGATAACTCCGTGCTATAATAGCAGCAGTACTATTGAAAAGACATTGGAGTGTATTGAGGATCAGACCTACAAAAATTTGGAATATATTATTATCGACGGCGGCTCCACAGACGATACACTAAAAATTATAGAGCGTCATAAAGACAGGCTTCCCTCAAAATTAAAGATCGTATCGGAAAAGGATAACGGTATCTATGATGCCATGAATAAGGGCATCAAACTTGCACAGGGAAAGCTGATCGGCATAGTAAACAGCGATGACTGGTATGAAAAGGACACCATAGAGCAAGTCGTAAATCATTACAGCGGCAGTCAGTATGAGGTTATCTACGGAATGCAGCGCAATTTTTTGCGGGAGAAAGAAAAAGCCGTATTTCTTTATCACCATGACTTTTTATCACAGCAGATGATAACGCATCCGACCTGTTTTGTGACAGCAGACACTTACAGGGATTTTGGCGTGTTTGATACAAAGTATCGTTCTGCTGCGGATTATGATTTAATGCTCCGTTTTTATGAGAGCAAAAAAGTTGTCTTTACTCCGATTATGCGGGTGCTTTCCAACTTCAGGCTCGGCGGAATGTCAGGTAGTCAGATAGGAGTAAGGGAGAACGCCATCATCCGTTATAAGCGTGGCTATATGAGCAAAAAAAGATATCGTTTTGTAATGATAAAAAGCCGCATCTATCAGTGGTTAACCCGAAAAAAATAGAATGTCCAAACAGGAAGCAAGAGGTCATAAGCGATGAAGCTTGCAATCATCTCACTGAATACAGAGAATAAAAACCTAAGTCAATACTATAATTCACAGGCAGAAGGGCTTGCAAAGGCGCTTTCTGAAATGGGACATGAGTTGACGGTATATCATTTAGTGCCTGACCTTGACAAGGAAAGAGAGCATCTGATGAAAGGAAGCGTGCGGATTGAATATATCAGATGTGGGCATATCGGAAAACATGCTTTGATAGACTGTGCAGTGCTTGATGCGGATAAAGAGTGTTATATTACGGCATCGGATAACTATCTGATGCTTGGGAAATTTGTTAAATGGTGCAGAAAAAATGAGATTCTCTGTCTGCCGTATATCGGTGTGATTCACAGCAACAATTCTTCGGCAATAAAGCGAAAAATTGTTGACATTTTGTGTAATAATGTTAAATTTTATAAGAGAATGCCAACTATAGTAAAAACGCCCGCGTTGGAAAAGAGCCTTAGAAAAGCAGGTGCAGACAATCTGTTCTGCGTGCCGGTAGGCTTGGACACAGCGCTTTTAAAACAGGATTATAAAGAGTATTCTGCTGAAAATTTAAAGAAAAAGTGGAATTATAAAAATACAGACAAAGTAATCTTATTTGTAGGGCGCATGACAGCCGAGAAGCAGCCCGAAAAGATGATTGACATATTTAAACAAATGTATGAAAACGATCATGCGTACAGATTACTCATGGTAGGGCAGGGGGAACTGTCGGAACAGGTCAGCAACAGGATTGCGGAAGCTGACCTTGAAAACAAAGCAGCGATTTACGAAAAGGTGCCAAACGACCGTATGTGGGAACTTTACCGCATGTCGGAGTGCTACATTAATTTAAATACGCATGAGATATTCGGTATGGCAATTTTGGAGGCTATGTATTACGAAAACGTGGTGATTGCCCTAAAAGCGCCGGGTCCCGAACTTATTATAGAAAACGGCATATCCGGATATATATGCGAAGATGAGGACAAGCTGATACAAAGGGCACTTGATGCGGATAAGGCGGCAATAGGGAAAGCGGCGCATCTGCATGTCGAGGAACACTTTTTATGGGATAATTCCGCAAAAAAAATAGAGAAGATCATTTGTGATATTTTGAGCAACTGAAATTATCAGACAAGCTTGGAATGAAATGGACAAAGGGCAAGGTAATATGGAATGCAGATCAAATGCAATGTTTTAGACAGACAATTTCAAATGCATCAAAGCGAATATGAGGAGGCTGCTCTTAGGGTACTCCGCTCCGGCTGGTATGTTCTCGGAAACGAGGTCGAACAGTTCGAGAAGGAGTTTGCCGCATATACAGGCAGAAAATACTGTGTGGGTTTAAACTCAGGGCTGGATGCGCTGATTATGTCAGTGCGCGCGCTTGGGATCGGTGCGGGAGATGAGGTCATTGTACAGGCAAACACCTATATTGCCACAGTGCTTGGCATTACGGAAAATAAAGCAGTTCCCGTATTTGTGGAGCCGGACAAATACTTTAATATGGATGCGGAAAAAATAGAGCAGGCAATCACCCCGAAAACGAGAGCGATCATGGTGACGCATCTCTATGGACAGGCAAGTAACATGACCCTGATTGCAGAACTTGCAAAAAAACATCATTTGGAACTGATAGAAGACTGCGCACAGTCACACGGAGCCTGTTTTGACGGAAAAATGACGGGAAGCTTTGGCATATCAGGCTGCTTTAGTTTTTATCCGACGAAAAATCTTGGAGCGTTTGGCGATGCGGGGGCAGTTGTGACAGACGATAAGGAATTTGCGGATCAAATCAGAATGATGCGAAACTACGGTAGTCGTGTCAGATATCATAATGAAATAGAGGGATTGAATTCCCGCCTGGATGAGATACAGGCAGCGTTTTTGCGCGTAAAGCTAAAATATGTTGATGCGCTAAACAGTGAGCGGCGAAAGCTTGCTTTGGCGTACGATAACGGTATCAAAAATGCCAAGATCATACTGCCGAAGGTTAGATGTGGCGCGGACAGCATTTATCATCAATATGTTGTGCGCTGTAAGGAGCGAGACAGGTTACAGGAGTTTTTGCAGCAAAGAGATATTCAGACGCAGATCCATTATCCGACACCGCCCCATCTTGCTGACTGCTACAGGCATTTAGGGCACAAAAAAGGAGAATTTCCGCTGACGGAAAGTCTTGCGAATGAGGTTTTAAGCCTTCCAATCTACACAGGCATGACCGACACGGAACAACAGTATGTAATTGAGCAGATAAACCAATTTTAATTAAGAAAGCGGGAGCGCATGATAGAAGATTGTAAATTTTTAGAATTTTCACAAAAGGGCGATGAGAGAGGGCATCTTGTCATAATAGAAGGGAACGAGGATGTGCCGTTTGATATAAAGCGCGTATTTTATATCTACGGTTCTGACCGTGATGTGATACGCGGGCGTCATGCCAATTATCATTCGGAGTTTGTGCTGATCAATGTTTCGGGCACGTCCAAGGTAAAGGTTGACGACGGAACAAACCAACAGATCTTTCATCTTGACAGACCACATGTAGGTGTCTACATTCCGAAGCTTGTGTGGAAGGATATGTATGACTTTTCGGAGGATTCCGTGCTTTTGTGCCTTTCAAGCGAGCATTATGACTCAGATGAGTATATCAGGGATTATGATCAATATATCAAAATTATGAAAGAGAAAGAAAATGCTTAGACATCTTGAAGAAAAAGATGCGCCGCTGATGCTTGAGTGGATGCATGATGATGAGATTAACTGCAATTTTCAGGCAGATTTTGCCGCGTCAACAATGGAGAGCGTGCTGCACTTTATCAATGACAGCTTCAATGACGAGCATAAAAATTTTGCCTTTGTGGACGAAAATGACGAATATCTGGGAACGATAAGTTTAAAGAACATTTCGCATAAAAACGGTAATGCGGAGTATGCGATTGTCACACGCAAAAAGGCACAGGGCACGGGAGCAGCGATGAAAGCGACTTTGGAGGTGCTGCGGTATGCGTTTGAGGAGTTAAAGCTCCATAAGGTGTACCTGAATGTACTTGAGGAAAATGTGAGAGCGCAGAAACTGTATGAAAAGTGCGGATTTGTGTATGAGGGAACAGCGGTTGATGCGGTCAGGATTGACGGGACATACAGGACGCTTAAGTGGTATGGGATCATTAAAAAATGAATAAATAAGGGAATCGGTATGAAAAAAAGAATATCAATAATAGTTTTTTCCAAAGGAAGACCGATGCAGATGCATGCATATCTGGAAAGTCTTTTGAAATTTTCGGATGTAGAACCGGAAATGGTAAGTGTGTTGTATTGTGAAATGAAAAACATACGTTATGAAAAGCTGATGGGGGCATTTCCGGGTGTAAACTGGATAAAGGAAAGTAAGTTTGAAAACAATTTAAAAGCAGAAATAGAAAACGCAGGCGAATATATTATGTTCGGCTGCGATGATGTGGTATTCACAGGAAAATTTAGTGTCAATAAGGCAGCAGAGTATTTGGAGAAAAATCCGCAGGTATTTGGATTTAGTATGCGCCTTGGTGAGAATATTAAGCCATATCCGAAGAATCTGTCAAAAGATGAAAATGTGCTTGAGTGGAAATGGGAGGGCTGTGGAGAACAGCACTATAACTATCCGTGGGAATTGGATTGTACCTTGTATCGTAAGGAGGATGTGCTTAAGTTGACAATGGAAGAAGAAAATCCCATTAAAAATCCCAATTATTACGAAGCAATGATAACCTCCGATAATCGGGAAAAGCGTATTCTTAGGAAAAATATGGCATCAAACAGAAAATGCGGCAAAGCAGTTGTCATTACAGTGAATCGTGTACAGGATACGCATCAAAATGGTTTTGATGACAGTATGCATACGGATATCTATTCGCTTGACAGACTTTACAATGATGAAGATAACACGCTGGATATTGAAAAAATAGCAAACATGGATAACAGCATGATCCATGTGGGAGCAGAGTATTTTGTATTAAGAAAGCCGGCAAAAGGTTATTCGTCAAAATATCTTATAAAGAAAAGAGTAAAAATGATTACAGAGAGAATGACACGGTTTCCGAAGCGTGTGTATCGCCATTTCGAGCGTAAGCGTTATGAAAAGGGCAGATATGTGAAAAGACTGAATATTTTAAATACGGAGGAAACCCTGAAGCTTATGGAAAATGAATCATTTTGTTTTCTTAGATACGGGGATGGTGAGATCACAATCATGAAAGGAGGATCGATTCCCTTTCAGGAATATGATGAGAAGCTTGCAAAACGTTTAAAGAGACTTCTGAGGGCAGATAAGAAAGGACTACGGATAGGAATTCCTTACTATTATACACATCCTGTGCAAAATTTAAATGAATTTGTTTCAAAATTTGCAAGATCGTTATCAACACAGAGAAAATTTTTGTGTCAATATTGCGGTAAAGATATCACATATATTGACACTGCGATAACGCAGGTATATCAGACGTATCAAAAATATGATTTTAAAGATTATTACAGTCGTATGCAGAATTTGTTAAAGGACAGGGATATTACGATCATATGCGGGGAAGGGGTCTTGGACAAATTAGAGTATAAAGCATATGATGTCTGTAAGACAGTAACGTTTATCACTGCTCCAAGCATGAACGCTTATGCCAAATATGAAGAGATTTTAAAAGCGGCGTTAAAGACAGATAAAAAGCGGCTTGTGTGTATTATACTTGGTCCTACTGCAAAAGCGCTTGTTTGTGACTTGTATAAAAAGGGCTATCAGGCGTGGGATATGGGACATTATTTTAAAGATTATGATTCCTATATGAAGAAACGACCAAGAACAGATGATGAGATAACACGTTTTTATAAACCGGATTGACATGAAAGGCATGATACAGAATGTTAAAAAAAATAAATTATGTTTTAAACAGAAAGCAGAAGTTCAGTTTACTGATACTGCTTGTAGTAATATTTGTGGGTGCCTTTGTTGAACTTTTAGGCGTATCTGCAATTATGCCGATCATAGAGGTTGCTATGAATCCTGCCGTTATTTATGAGAAATGGTATTTGACCATGATCATGGATACAATGGGATTTACAAATGCGGATGAGGTGCTGGTATTTTGGGCGCTTTTTCTCATTGTTATATATATATTGAAAAACATCTATGTGACAATGATGTATAATATGCAGTAC
>JAIEDW010000274.1 GCA_029067805.1 Lachnospiraceae bacterium | reverse complement strand
TCCTGCGTTTCCAAATCATATTCACTCAGTAACCATGCCAGCATATGTACCAGCGAATCATAGGTTTCCTGTGTGAACGCACCGTCCTCGCTGATATAACAGCATTCTATCGAAAGCGAGTCGTTATTTCTTCCAATCACAGCATACGCTTCTTCATTCATGGGAATGCACTGGATCACTTCCCCTTCACAGCCAATAATAAAATGTGCACTTGCCGCGCGCTCATGGGACTGTGCAAGACCTTCAAAATAACTTCTGTTCTGCGCAGCAGTCGTTTTTGGATTTGCGGTATAATGTACAAATATATTTTTCACCGAGGTAAGTGTTGTTCCTGGACGATTGTATTCACTGATACTTAAAAAATCCTCCTGAATATCCGGCTTTGCTACCGTACTGCTCTTTAGCAGATTTTCCCAGAAAACAGGCTTGTCCGCATTCTGTGCCACTCTACCCGCATGCACTCCCTCCTGCATATTCTGATAAAGAAATAGTACAAAGAAAAAAAGAACCACACCCAGTGCAAAAAGCGACATCGCGGCAATACATCTGCAAAAACGAATCTTGCGCTGCCTTGCCCGGCGTCTGCGCAAAGTCTGCGCAGATGCCTGCCCACTGTTGCTGCGCTTTGACAAATTCGGATTCGGCACCAAAGGTATCACTTGAATGTTTGCTCTGCTTGATACCGTTCTCTGCCTCGTTCGCGCATTTACAGCCCGTTGCGCATTCGTATGTCTTTGTGCGTTTCTGTGTCTTTGCGCATTCGTTCGTCTTTGTGGGCTTTTTGCATATGGTGGTTCCACAACCTGCCATAATTCCAAATTCTGTTTCCGCTGCGCTTGATGATTCATCGTACCCCTCCATTCCCAGACAGATTACGCCCCCTTTTTCGCATAAACTGCCATTACAAAATGTTCCTCATATGTTAATCCCCTACTATTTATTAGACGAATTAAAACAGAAAAAAGTTTCAAAATTTAATAAATTTATAAAAATATTATATTATGTCAATCTCTAATCTTTCTCTAATCCTCCATAAAATTTAGAAACAGATGCCTCTATATTAAAAGAACTACTTATCACACAAACTCATACTCCACAAGCGTAAGACCACATGCCGGAGCGGTCGGACCTGCTTTCGTGCGGTCAAGCGCCTTCAATATATCCGCCATGCTTTCGGGATTAATATTTCCGCGCCCCACTTCCATCAGCGTTCCCGCAATGATCCGCACCATATTATATAGGAAGCCGGAACCCGTAACGCGTACAGTGATCATATCGCCCGACTTTTCCACACTGATATCATAGATTCTTCTGACCGTCGTTTCTGCCACGGTATTGACACTGCAAAAGCTCTTAAAATCATGCTCTCCTACAAGATACGATGCCGCCGCCCTCATTTTTTCTACGTCAAGGTTTACATAAGTAAAGTATGAATACAGTCTGTACACTGGAATCGGAAATGCACAGTTTAAGATTTTATATTCATACGTCTTTTTACTGTTTTGATGTCTGGG
>JAIEDW010000273.1 GCA_029067805.1 Lachnospiraceae bacterium | reverse complement strand
AGGGCGGCATACTTAATGCTGTCCGCATAGGCCAATAACATCAGTAACAGCGACGGTATTGTCAGCGCCACCCACAACCGTCTGCTAAGAAACAACAGCGTCATTATGCTCAGACCGATTATAATCGTTTCAAAATCATAATATCTGTCAACCGTATGAGCTGCATAGTAGGCAAGGATTGTGTCATCGGGCTGCAAAACATAGTAATCTGCCAGATATGGCAGAAATGTAATCGCTGTTATCAGCAGTCCTGCCGCAAATATATAAATACATATTATGCGTTCCTTTTTCAGTCTCCCCGTATATCCTATATTATCCATCTTTTGTTCTTACTCCTTAATCTTACGGAATATGTATGTACTTCACGGCTGGACGATTCCGTCCAGCCGTGAATAATTAATACCCTAAATAACTCAAATTCAAGTCGACATTTCCGTTAATTCCGCTGATCTTACCCTTGCTGGAATACTGCCACATGTCGTATCTGCCCTTGTAAGTCGGAGCAGCCGCGTACTGGGCAAGCCATATGCGGTAATTGCCTATAGCCCCCATGTTCAGTCTATCCTCAAACCATGTCTTTGACGCATAGATTCCTGCCTTATAGCCTGAATTTGCGACAGTCTGACAAAAAGCATTCACCACAGCAGTACGTGTCGCCTTATCGATCTTATCGGCTCTTCCTCCGCTCGACTCGGTATCGATAAAGATCGGATACCTGAGATTGTAGCCCTTTGCACATGCTACCGCAAGCGACGCCTCCTTTACTGCCTCCACCTCGTTGACTGCCTGTGAGAACACATAAATTCCGACTTTAAGCCCTGCCGCTGTAGCGCCTTGTATATTCTTGTTAAAGTTCTGGTCCTGAATCAGCACGCCCGTCGAAGAACCTCTGTAACCGCAGCGGATAATGACATAGTCGACACCCGATGCTTTTACCGCGTTCCAGTTGATCTCTCCGTTATGTCTTGATACGTCAATTCCGAATGTCGAGCCGTTTACGGTTGTCGCGATTGCTCCGTCCGCGCCAAAGTTGTAGGTAACGCCTTGAATAACCTGTGTTCCTGTAACAGGATTACCGTTTTTATCAAAAAAGTAAGTCTTTCCGTCAATGGTCTGCCAACCTGTATATCTATATTGTGCCGCAGTTTTGATATAAAATTCAGCCGCCGTGTAATAATCGGCATAAACTGCGTCTTTATAACTGCCGTCCTTGTTCTTGATATAAATCTGATTGCCGTTTGCGTCCTTTAATTTTGTGGTTGTATCCCCCGACGCGTTGGAATTTACCGTGACGACGCAAGATGCCTTTGCCGGATTTCCGCTGCCGTCTTTCTCCTTTGTCACTGCCGTGATCGTAGCGCTTCCTGCCGCTACGCCTGTCACCACGCCCTTTTCATTCACGGTCGCTACCTTTTTGTCGGAGGTTTCCCATGTCACACCGGCATCGCTTGTGTAATTGCTTACCGTTGCCGTAAGCGTCGTTGTGGAACCAATTGCAATGTAGACATTCTCCGTTCTGTCAAGTGTCACTTTCAGCACATTTTCCGCGGTAATGGCGATGTTTGCCTGCGCCTTAATATCAAGTTCTCTGCCATCCGCGCCTGTGATGCCCTTTATCTGCCCTGTAACCACAGCATTTCCTGCCTTTTTACCTGTCACAATTCCGTCTGCGTTTATCTCCGCCACCGACGAATCATTAATAGACCATGTAACAGCGGGGAAATTGTCCGTAATGGTTTCTTTGCTGTTATCATCCTTTGTGTATACAAGCTTTGCGGGCTTTACTGTAATCGTTTCGCCGACCGGACAGCTTTGTCTGCTCACGGACAGCTCAAGACTTGCCGACGAAAGCTTTACAGCCTCAACTGTAACCGCACACGATGCACTTGCCGTGTCCGTCGTCTCGCTTACTTTTTTCTCGGGTTGAATAGTCTTTTTATAGTCGTACGCGATCGTCTGATCTGCATCGTCTTTGATCGGTGTGCACTTTTGCTTTTCCGCGTCGGAGAGCTTGTCATAATCCTCTAAATCGATTCTCTGCGTTTCCTCGATTGGCTGCTCGGGATCATAGGTGGTCGTAATGGTCTTTCTAGTAACGGTATATGTGATCGTTGCCGTACCGGCTGATTTTGCCGTCACCGTTCCGCCGCTTACTGTCGCCACCGACTCATTTGACGAACGCCACTCCGTTGTATATTGATATTCCACGTTTTTGTCTGTACTGTTTTGGAACGACGTGCCTTTCAGATTTGCCGTCGCCCCTACTTTAAGCGTGAGGTTTGCCTTATCGAGCGTCACATTGATCGTGTCAAACAGCATTCTTGCCGCCGCCCTGGAAATACTTGACGGATCGGGTATCGTATTTTTATCCACGGGCAGATAAGTTTCGCTTCCGCCGATCTCCGTCTTTGTGGATTCCACCCACTCCACGGTATCGGCAAGTTTTACTTCCTCCGCTGCCGCATCCTGTTTTTGCGTATCCTCCGCCGCCACATTGACCTGCTTTTCGCTCTTTACCTCGTCCTGCACATTGATCACGACATAATCAACCTTATCTTTTACCGTAACCAGTTGTGCCAAGGTCGGGAATTTGTATTTGTCCGTTGAGGTTACGACCGCATCAAACGTTCCTGCCGTCACATTCTCAGCGTATATAATCCCGTCCATATCATCGTCCGTTAAGACAAGCGTATTTTTCGTTTTTGTATTGGTAAGCGTAACCTCAAATTTTGTGCCTGTAATCAGTTCACCGCTCTCGGCATCGGTAAAGCGGATTTTTAAATCCTTCTCCACAGACACAAAACTTACGTTCACCTTACTGCCCTCAGCCATGATATCCGAAGGGACACTGTCCTGCGCCTCGCTGCCAAAGGCTCCCGAAAGCGCTGCATCTGCCATTGCGGAAAGTCCGTTATCTCCCACGATGCCGATACCCGCAAGCTCGGTCCCGATTGGGGCGATTGCCTCAATTTGTCCGTTCACGCGTTTATTTGAAAAAAACATGCTGCAGATCACAAGTACAGCCACCAACAGCGCCACGCCGGTTACTGCCAACACAGCGTCAAATGCCGTCATGTCCTTCATGCGCTCCTTTAAGCGGCGAAAAAAGACCTGCATTTTTTCCGCAAAATCCGTGCCATAGACAACATCTTCGTCATCCTCACGTGCATCATATCCGCTGTCATAGTCGTCCGCATAATTGTTGTCAATACCACCGTATGCCGTATCAAAGCTGTCTTCATCGGATTCGTCGTCGTATTCGTCCGATTCGTAATATTCCTCTTCTTCGTAATATTCTTCTTCCGCTGTTTCCTCTTCTATTTCGCCCTCTTCTTCGTAGTATTCCTCCTGTACATACGCATTTTCTTCTTCATATTCCGATCCTACGGTTTCCTCTTCCTCGTAATATTCTTCTTCTACTTCGCCCTCTTCTTCGTAGTATTCTTCTTCCGAAACTGCATCCTCCTCGTAATATTCTTCCTGCGAGGTTTCGTCCTCCCCGTAGTATTCCTCTTCCTCATAATACGCTTCCTCAGAAGCTTCGTCCTCCTCGTAATATTCCTCTTCCTCGTAATATTCTTCCTCAGAGGTTTCGTCCTCCTCGTAGTATTCCTCTTCCTCGTAATATTCTTCCTCAGAAGCTTCGTCCTCCTCGTAATATGTATCCTCCGAGTTATATTCCACTATGTACGCATCTTCCTCGTCATATTCCCCGTTGTACGCATCTACTTCCTCGTCATATTCATATTCGTCGTCATACTCCTCATACAGTTCTTGTGTATATTCATCAGCCCGATACTTTGTCCTCTTTGCGGCTGTTTTTCTCTTATTCGTACCATATAATCCAAATGCCTTCCTATTTTTCATCGCCATGTTGTCTTTCAGACATCCTCCTTCTTCAATAAACCCCCATCTGCCGGCATCGACAGTACTTAACACTTTTGTAACAATTTCAATCATAGCAGAATTTATACATTATGGCAACTGTTTATGTTAATTTTCTAACTGTAAAATACTGCCATTCCAACCATAATACATGCGATTCCGATTAATTTTTTGAAACTGATTTTTTCTTTTAAAAATAGATATCCCAACACAAGCACGATCACATTGCCGAACGATTCGATGATCGGTCCGTTTTTATAATCCATTCCGCTGTATGCGTATATTGTGAGCAGCATGGACAAAAACAAGATTCCGTATCCGCCGATGACAAGCGGATTTAAATATTCTTTTATAACGGAAACATACTTTTTCATCGCGCTTTTTTTCAATAAAAGCTGCGATACGGAAGCAGCGCTCACAGACAAAAACATAATAACGATATAACGGTTAATCATCTGCCGCCTCCTTCAAATCTTTTGTATCCGTATTGATAATAATCGTACCAATCAGAACAAGCAAAACACCCAAAATATTTTTTCCCGTAATGTGATCCCCAAAAAAGATAACTGCCCACAGCATTGACCACAAAATCGCCATCGAGCGGTTCGCATACGCGACAGAAAGTTCAAAACGCTTGATCATCTGCTGCCACAGTAGCGCATAAAGTGCAAGAATCACAAACTCCATCGCAAAGAAAAACAAAAATTTAACAGGATTGTCCCCGTTTTCCGACGCTTTCTTTGACATGATGCCGGAGAACGTATAGACTACCACCACACCTTGCAGCAGGATAATATTTCTTATTTTATTTTTCATTTCATTTTTCATACTATTCCCCTCTTGCGGCTTCTCCCGCCGCAATCACGTCGGCATCCAAAAGTCCCTGCTCCTTGAGCACATCATAGTAATTGTAATCCATATAAATGTAATACCCCTGCACAAAATCAAGTAAAAAGTAATTTTGCTCCTCCATACCGCCGCGAATCTGCTTTGCACAGGAGAGTACCACATACGCGCAATGCTCCTCTCTTGCGCAGCGCGCCACCTCCACGGCATCGTAATATGCATTGTCCCCCTCCATCGCGTCATAGAGTTCATTGGAAAAACTCCACGCAGGTTCCAGAATATTTCTGCCGTAGGGCGTAAAAACATCCGCCGTATATTGTCTGAAAAACGGCAGAAGCTCCGCCGGAAGTACCGCTATCGGTTTATAATTCTCAAGCTTTATTGCTTCCGCCACGTCAATTACCTGCTGCGGCATGTGATAAGCGTTTACCGCCTTAAAATGCAGCGTCTTTGTGTATACCAGATCGCCGTTTATGCAGATGATCAAAATTGCAAGCAAAAACACAATTCCTCTGCTGATCACATTCCTAAAGCGCATCATAAGCTTTACCGCACTATAGCACACGATCACGCCTATCGGCAATGTCCAGAGCACGCGGTAATAAATCGTATCATCAACCTTCATTCCTACCCAGGCATAGAGCGGACACACAAAGACCACACAGAGCGCCGTCATGAGATACACGAGCGTCACACGTAAACCCCTGTTCTTTTCCGTCACCCACAAAAATAAAAGCGCAATGAGAAAAAGCGGCACAAGAAAACTTTTATTGTTATACAGAACAATATCCTCAATTACTGTCTTTAAAGCCGTTTCCAGCGCAGAAATCATCGTAATCCTCTCCCTTTTATCTGACGACTATATAACACACCGACAACAACAGACACGGCACGCAGCACACAAAAATCTTTGCCGCCTCGCGTACACTTTTCTTTTTGATGCCAATGATCACCGCCGCCACACCAACAATTGTGGGAATCAGCATAAAGGATATGCTTGTGGCAAACACCGCAGATACCAGCACACACTCATAGAGCATCCAGATACCAGGACGCACCTTATCACGCGAGAGGCTGATCAAGCACAAAACCAGCGCCGGAAGCACCATTCCCGCCATCATTCCTTTGCCCTGCCACGTTCTTGTCATCGCAAACGTTTCAGCCGTGTAAAGCGAAATGTTCCCAAAGGCAAACCACAAAGCGATCAGAATCAGAAACACCGGGCGAAAATTACTCTTTGCCCTGCCCTCTTTTTTGGAAATCGGCAACAGCCTGTTTCCAATCTGACCGTATATGCAATACATAAAAACAAGCCACACTGCCGAGAGAACACTGTGCGCAACAATCGTGGGGTGGATGCCACTCAGCCTTGACAGCCACGCCTGATAGATTGGCGTCGGCGCAAGGGCATGTCTTGCATCCAATGGATAGATATAACCAGTGTAGGCATCCCGAAGGTACATGGTATCAAATGTATTTGTGAGTACACTCGTTGCGATATAATAGGCATCATCCCCGTCATAATACTCATACCGGACTGCCATAAAAACCTGTGCTCCGATCAACAAAAAAGCGACAAGCCAGCCTGCCTTTACAAGAAGTGGTTGCGACTTGACCGCACATATATTTTTTTTGTAATCCGCCCAAACACTCCTCGACGCCCACACCGAGCACACAAAAAGCACAGTCACCAGCAGCGTATATGTGATAACAAACGCTGTAAACGATTTCTCCAGCAGGATAAACGGCACAGCTGTCAGTTCAAACGTAAAAAAGCTCACAAACCACCCGCAGACATACGTCATTGCGGGTGTTCTCTGCGAGCTGTTCATATGTTTTACAGGAATCATTCCCAGAAAAAAGGGTACCAAAATTACGAGTATCAGCAATATGCACCAATTCATTATTTCCACTGTCAATCTCCTAATTTTCGTTTAAACCAACGCGTATAAATGCATTTGTAAGCAAGGACGCTCGTAAGCGTTCCAATCAACATTCCGGCAAGCACGTCGGTCGGATAATGCGCCGCATTGTACAGCCTTGAAAACGCGATCAAGAATGCCACCGCCAGTGCAGACACGCCGCACTTATTTGGTATCGCGCCATCCCTGCCGCACAAAAACAGCGTCACTGCCACGGCAAATGCAGCCCCCGAGTGTCCCGAAGGAAAGGAATAATCCCGTGGCATATGCCCAAGCAGTATCAGTTTTTCATTGACAATATATGGTCTAATTCTTGCCACAACATCCTTAAGGAGCAAATTGACCACTATAAACTCAACCGCCAGTGAGAAAAATGCCGTAACGCCGACCGGACGGTATCTGCGCAGCAAAAGCAGCAACGTTACCACTAAAATCGACAGGATTCCCGCATTGTTGACTGCCGATACCAAAGGCATCAGCGAATCCAGCGCATCTATCCTTAGATTTTCCTGTATCCATAAAAGTATGTTTGACTCAAAGAAATTAAGTCCTTCCATTAGTTTCCTTCCTTTTGTCCAAAGTAAAGCGACAACTCTGCGGCAATATGATCTCCCAAGAAGATACTGCCATTATCCTTCGGATGTAATCCGTCACTTAAAAAATAGTTGGACGCTTCCTTACTCGAACAGTCCATAAAACCAGTATCGTACAAGTCAATCACATGAAATCCAAACTCTTTTGCAAGTTTTTTCTCCGCGTCCATAAAATCACCGAGCGTCGGTTGACCATCAAAGTCAACATAAGTGCTGTTTGAAGTCCGGTTAATGTCGTACATGGTGACAAAGAATATCTCCCGATCGCCGTAATAGTCCTTTAACTGCGACATAAAATACCGGACAGAGCCACAGTAATTTCCTGTGGTGAGCGTATCCGTCACACTTCCGAACCGCTTATTCTCCGCAACGCAGAGATAATCATTGACGCCCGCAAACACAACAATAACATCGGCGCTGTTGTTTGTGACATTCCCAAAATTCATCGCAAGCGAAAGCTCCTCTCCGCCGTATGCCGAAAACATTCTTCCGCCTTTGCCATGGTTTAGCACATTTCCAAAATGCAGATAGGAATTAACATATGTAACGTAACTTATATAATTTCCGTTCTGGTCGACAGAGCTTGTGATGCCCTCCGTTATGCTGTCCCCGATAAACACAACGGTCTTATCGCTGAAGTCATAGGCGTTATTTGCAAGAATCTGTCTATCCAGCTGGTTTATCTTTTCCGTCTTATCAAGCGAATCGCTGGCGCCGTACAGTGAATCGCGTGCCTTGGCAAAATTTGCCTGCTGCTCGCGCCTTGCCGCAAGCTCTCCCTCGGAAAACTCCGATACTTTTTTATCGTCATCCGGCTCATCATTCACAGGCGGCTGTGTCTGCACCTGAGTGGTTGTTTCCTCCGGTATAGTTTCTGTTTCAGGTGTTGTTTCCACAGGCTCTGCCACACTCACCATATCGTTTGTTCCGCAACAGATACATCCGCTGCACGTACAGCCCGCTACACATCCGGTAAATGTCGCAGGTTCACTCTCCCTTACAATAACTTCCTCATCGATGCGCTGCGCATCTGATGCACACGCCGAAAGCAGCAGCGTTGCCGCAAGCGCCAAGCCGACTGCAATTTTTCCCTTTTTTTTCATACAAACTCCTCTCTACTGCCAACACCAAAATAAATTAATTATTTTACATATTTGTGCGCTTTAACGTTTTTAGGCATTCCGCCTCGAAAAAACGATTGTCCGACATATAAAATGCACGAAGTTCCTTTCGTCTCTGATCGGGCAACTCATACTCCGCTGTGAGATTTCCGGGATGAAACATCAATTCGAGCGATGCGCCTTTTTGCTCAGTATATGCTTTGTATTTCGGAAGCAACGCATTCACAATATCCCATTTCATCTCACATGTATACAATATACCAAAAAATACGGGAACTTCAACCCCTTTTTCACGTAATCTCTTTTCCGCTCTTATCGATAACATTTTGAGCAGTAGCCACTTTACAAGATTGATTGGCAATATCTTTTGCGAGCGGTTTCGCACGGAAAATGCAGGCTTGAGCGGATCGACCGGTATGCGGATCTGGCAAATCGTTAGGTCGGAAAACGCCTCCTCCTCCAAGACTTCCATCAGACAGTCAAAAATCATCGGTATCATATGATAATGCTGGTGCGCGTCGATTGCCGTAATCCCAAAATCATACTCTGTCGTAACCGCGCGAAGCTGCGCTCTGATTTCCGCGCAGATCTGTTTTTTCAGCATGGCGCGCTTTTTATCTCCCGCCGTATAGTCTTGGCGCAAAAGCGTTCCGAAGGACTTGTCAAAATATCCTGTATCATCTACGAGCAACGGCACCTGTGCAGCGCCTGCAAGCGGTTTTCCCTCCACGAAATTCAAGTGCATCACACGCCTGATTTCGTGGTCTTTATCGATTTTCTCCAAAAGGGCAAGAACACCACCCAGATCAGGGACATTGGGAAGAATACTGATACTGTTTAGGGCGCCGTCCGTATAACAGGCAAGGATTCTTTCAGACTGCTCGATGCTTACGCCAAAATCGTCCGCATGGTACCATACCTTTATTTCTTTCATTTTCCTCTGCTTTCTTTTCTAATATATTTCATAAACTTAAGATTCGTCGTAACATAGCGTTTCCACAGACGCTTCGGGTCCTGAAACAGCCGATAGAGCCATTCAAGGCAGAGCTTCTGCATAATCTTAGGCGCCCGTTTGATATCGCCCGCAAGATAGTCAAATCCCGCGCCGACACCCACAGAAACACCGCAAAGCGTTCCACGGTGCTCATACATCCACTTCTCCTGCTTCGGTGCACCAAGCCCTACCCAGATAAAGTCCGGTTTTGCCTCGTTGATCATGCCGACCACCGCAGTGTCCTCCGAAGCGTTCAGCGGTCGAAACGGCGGAGCATACATTCCGGCAATGCAGGCGCCGGGATAGTCCTTTTCTATCGCCGTTCGCATCGCCGCAAGCGTTTCGTCTGTCGCGCCGTAAAAAAAATGCCGATACCCCTCCGTCTTCGATGCCTTCAGTATCTCCAGCATCAAATCGGGTCCCGTCACACGCTCCGCGTTTGCAAAGCCGTGTCTTTTACTGTACAGCGCAAGCGGCGCGCCGTCCGGAAGTGCCATCGCGCCACCGTTTTGAATCTTCCGGTATGCCTCGTCCTCATATGCCATCACGGTCGTATGAACGTTTGACACACAGATATAATTGCCCCGAAGCGCCTCTAAATGCTCCCTCAGATAAGCAAGCGTCCGCTCCATGCTCGTGACATTGATCCGTGTTCTCAGTATTTCACAATATTGTAATTCCTCCATCACTTTGAACCCTTTCTGCCAAGCACGGCAAACACGGTCAGAAACAATATTTTCATATCCAGTCCCAGCGACCAGTTATCGATATATTCAAGGTCAAGTTTCACAATCTCTTCAAAGTCATGGATATTGCTCCTTCCACTCACCTGCCACATACCGGTAAGTCCCGGCGTAATGCTCATGCGCCGCCTGTAATAGCCGTTGTACTGTTCAAACTCATCCTCCGTAGGCGGACGAGTCCCTACAAGGCTCATATCGCCAACAAGGATATTCCAAAACTGCGGCAGCTCGTCAATGCTTGTCTTTCGGATGAATTTTCCAACACGCGTAATGCGCGGATCATCGTTCATTTTAAACATCAAGCCTTTTACCTCGTTTTGGGCTTCCAGTTCTTTTTTGCGCTCCTCGGCATCCAAATACATTGAACGGAATTTCCAGATTTGAAAGCGTCTTCCGTTCTTTCCGATGCGCGTCTGCGAAAAAAATACGGGGCCCGGCGAATCCAGCTTGATCGCAAGAGCTACAAAAGGTGCGATAACACATGTTATTATAATCCCCACAACTGCGCCTAAAATATCCATCAGACGTTTCACAAGAAGTCTTCTCGAGTCCATCGTCTTTAACGCAAAGGAAATGACACTGTACCCCGCCATTTTCTGTACAAAGGTATTTGGGTTCGTGCGGCTGAAAATATCGACGTTATAGTGGCAGACCAGTCCCATCTCCTCAAACCGCTCTATCATATCCCTGATTTCAATGGTCGGCACTCCTGGAAGACAGATAAACACCTCATCCACAAGCATCTGCACCACCACGTCATAGAGTTTTTCCTTAGACGCGATAATCGGTACGTTTCGGATACTGCCGCCGACTCTGTCAGAATCGTAAACTGCCACCGCTGTGATATCGTAATACCATTCTTTCCCCCGAATTAAGCTGTCCAACACCTCGTCAGCAGTAATGTCAAGCGTCACCACAAGCATTTTCGTGCTGCTCTCGCTTTTTCTATAGTATTTCCACATCACCTTTTTCAATGCCATATGCGCAAAATAAGTGATGATAATATTTAATACTAGAAATACACCGTATATCAGTCGTGAAAAGTCGTACGCCTGCTGCGTGAGATAAAGCAACACCACAAGCCCCACAACAAGGATCAGCGTATAGCGCACCGTATAGTACAGCTCAATCATCCAGCCCCGGTAGAAAAAATTGCTGTTTGCATCAAGAAAAAGACTATATAAAAGACAGAGCGCCACAATATAGGCGCCTACCGTAATATGAAAGTCTCTCGGATACGCTTCCGGATGAATGATATGGAACCGGACATACACGGAAAGCGCATACGAAACAAGCACACACGCCAAATCCATGATGAGTATGCTGTATGTTTCTATCATTTTGTTTTTTCTTCTGACATTTTCCATCGACCGAGAACTCCCTTTATCAATCGACAAACTGCTTTATGCTTCCCAAGATCTCGCTTTTTGGGCATATATAATTTCCGCTTCCGCCAAACTTATCCGCATAAATTGTCATCACATCTTCTGTCATCAATATCTTCTTTGGCGTCTCCTTCCCGGATGTCGGTTTGAAATCTTTTCCTGTCAGGCACTCATAGATTTCTCCCGCCGAAATCGGCTCCGATGTCATGTTTACAATCGGAAGATTTTCCGCAATCGCCGTCTGAATATCCTCCCAGATACGACTGAGCGGATAAAACTGATATTTGCTCTTGCTGTCTATCTGCTTGACGAAATCCTCATCGGTAAAATCCTTCAAAAAACTGTCCTTCGCATTTAATCCGTACGGCCGCGCAAGCCGCATGATCAACAAATCCGGATAGTTTTTGCGCGCCCATGCCTCAAAATAATAACGGTTTAAGTTATACGGCATAATGCCCTCCTTGTCCGCCTTATCGCTTCCCACAGCAAACACGGAATTTTCTTCGTCAACACCGACAGGATTTTTGTATACGTCCGTGGTGGAAATCAAAACAAGCTTCGCGGGATTGATTTTCTTGATCGTTCTCTGCGCCTCAAGCACCCGCTCATAATCATCATACGGCGCACGATGCGCAAACTCCTTGTCCGCCCGAAGCGCCGCAAACACAAGCACATCCGGTTCCAAGCCGTATGCCTTCTCAACATTTTGCGTATCGTAAACACCCTCGATCCGGTTGCTCGCCCGAACATAGATGTTACTCCCCACAAAACCCGTATATCCTACCAATGCGATCATAAATAATACCTCCCTTTTTATCCTTCCTCTTTTTCATCATGGGAAAGCACATCCCAGAAATAGTATCGCGGTCTTTTCTTGGTCTCCATGTAATTGCGCCCCACATACTCGCCGATAATCCCAAGCGACAATAAGATCGCGCCTCCGATCACCCAGATTGACATGAGAATTGACGACCAACCATCTGTCGTATAACCAAAATAATGCTCATATATGATATGAATAACCATGATAAAGCCTACCAAAAGCGCTAATATCCCCATTCCAAACACCAGTCGTATCGGCTTTACGCTAAAGGACGTAATTCCGTCCGCCGCCAAAGTCACCATCTTTGAGAGCGAATATTTGGACTCTCCCTGTCTGCGCGGGAACACATCAAAGTATACCACGGAAGATTTTAGACCAATATCGGGGATAATGCCCCGCAAAAACAGATTGACTTCATCATACTCCGAGAGCGCGTCCAGCGCTTTTGCGCTCATCAGACGATAGTCTGCGGAATTTTCATATATCTTTGCTCCCATAAAACGCATGATCTTATAAAACATGGTTGCCGAAAGTTTCTTAAAAAATCCGTCCGTATTTCTGGAATTTCTGACTCCAAAAACAATCTCGCTGCCGTTTTCATATTCCTCTATAAAAAGCGCGATCGCGTTGATATCCTGCTGCAGATCCGCATCAATCGTAATCGTATAATCACAATGATCCTTTGCGTACATCATTCCCGCAAGGATCGCGTTCTGATGTCCTCTGTTATGCGCAAAGCGAAGCCCGATAATTTCCCGATGCTTCTCATACATTTGTTGGATCAATTCCCATGTTGCGTCACTCGATCCGTCGTCAACAAACACAATACGGCTCTCCTCAGACACAATATCGTTTTTTCTCAGCTCGTCAAGCTTCTCCAAAAGGGACTCTGCCGAAGAATTAAGAGCCTCCTCTTCATTATAGCAGGGCACTACAATGTAGAGTGTACCTTTTTTTCTGTTTTCTTCCATTGTTACAGCCATGCTCCTTTCCACCTCTTATCCTAATCATAATACACTCCCGCCCCAAATAGCAACAACTATTCTTTACTCACACATTTTTACGACCCAGACGCCGTTTATCTTCTCCACACTTCCCTGCGATGGATAGACAGGCATCGCCTTGTACACATCCGTTTGCATGATTTCCTTTTTCTCCCCGTCACTCAATTTTGCCATTGGATAGCCCACAAACAGTTTGATAAAATTATCCCTCACACCCGAAGTAATCAGACCGTTTTCCAGCGCAACACCGTCCAGTGTGCGCAAATCCTCCGCGTCAATCACATCAATTTCAACACTGCTCGGGTTGTCCTTATAGTAAAACTCGCCGAGTATCGTAATCTCATCGCCCGCCTCAAATCCCTGTGTTTCCTCCGCATAGGCAATCACGCGGTTAAAGTACGACGTTACTCTCTGCGTTGCAAGATCCATGCGCAAATATGCCTTATTTGTCAGAAGATAATCCGTATAACAGCTAAGCGACACCGCCGCAATCGTTCCGATCACGATAATATAACATGCGTATTTTTTGGTGCGATCCATCAAAAACGCGCTTCCCCATTCCTTGAGGCAATATTCCAAAAGCGCCAGCACAAGCACGGATATCAGCGCATACGGATAAAGCATCAGCATCGAATAATCCACCTCGGGCGCCATGAAATAGATAAATGCCGCCGAAAGCGGAACAAACCCACACACAACAAGCAAAAGCGCGAATTTCGGCATGTTCTTGTAAACCCTCTTTTTAATAACAAGTGTTATAAATAAGATCACTGCGAACAGACACATACAAATATTTGCCGCCTGTTTCGTACCCGTCATAAACGCAAAGGGTTTCCAGATAAAAAATTCAAGGAAACGCTTATAGCAGCGCGCGATCAACACAGGCATCTGCGACAGTGCGATCTGTCCCATATTGCCCACACCGCCGTATGTTTCGTTGTCCAGATTCGGGTAGATCACATGCGATAACCACATGTAGAACGCTACACTCACGCCAAGCACGACAACGCAAAGAACCCCTTCCCGAAAGACCTCCTTAAATTCCTTTTCGTTGTTGATGAGGTCGTTAATCATTCCCATAAGCATCAGCGTGATCGCAAGGCTTATGTAACTTTGATACGTTCCAAGCACACAAACCAAAAGCACGCCGCACGGAATGCTGCCATATTTGTATCTGCGCATCAAAAACACGCCAAGACACACCATAAAAATCCCCATTCCCGATGTATGCGCCATAAACATAAACGTCATCGTGCTTGCCACGCTCGGAAACGTTATCAGAACAGTCGGCACAAGAACGGAGCCTGTAACGCTTTTAATGCCCATAATCTCAAGAATAAGACATGCCGACAGCGTAAGCAGCAATACAAAGAGGAAGCCGTGCACAGCCGGAATACTGTGCACACTGCCAAGAGGATGAATGTATTTCAAAAACCACCTTCCGAGATAATCGCCGCTCCCGTAAGCGCTTATATTGTTCGCATCGTCCCAGTTCACAAGCTTATGTGCAAACATATAAAAATGTGTGATCCAGCCCACTATCAGCCCCGTCACAAAACAGATCTTGGTATGCTTCAGTATTTTTTTATTGAGTATGGCAAAAATATCAAACTTCATCAAACAGCACCTCTCTATACCGTTTTCCCGTCTTGTCCCAGTTGAAACGCTCCGCGTTTTGAAGTCCTTTTTCCACAAGCTTCTGCGCATACGCCTCGTCGGTTGTGACCTTTATAAGCGCATTGGCAGCCTCATTGATATCCTGCGGATCCACCAAAAGCGCCGCATCGCCCACCACTTCGGGAAGAGAACTCAAGTTTGAGCACACCACAGGTGTTTTCAACTGCATCGCCTCAATCGGCGGAAATCCAAAGCCCTCCACAAGCGAAAGGAACAAAAATGCTTTTGCGTTGTGGAGCAATCTGTGCATCTCCTCGTCTTGTTCCACATACTTGATACAGGTAATGCCCTCTGCCGGTCTCTCCACACGTTCTACACCAATGATTGTAAGCGGCAGCGGATTTTGCGCGATTTCCCGATACTTTGCATATACGGCTGCAATGCCCTCTGCGTTTTTATGCGGAAGCGCTGATGTCACTGCCACAATGTATTCCTCAGCACTTGGTTTGAACACACTCTCCCTAATACGATTATAACCGTTATAAATCACTGTAATACGCCCATCATCGGTATGCGCATACTTCATAATATCCCGCTTTGATGCCTCCGATATGGTAATCACCTTGTCCGCGTGCCTTGCGGACGCTTTTAACCGCCACATGATGTAAAAGTTTTCCAAACGGTTAAAGTAGCCCTTAAAGTGTTCGTCATAGTAAAACGGTATCATGTCATGGATAATCACATACTCCTTTGTGCGGTGGAGCAGCGACGCATATCCTCTGGGATAGAGCACCTTGTCCGCCCCCAGCTTTTTTGCAAGCAGGGACACGTCAAAAAGTTCCCATTTGATGCACACGATTTTGTTCAACGGATTTTTGTCTATCTCGATAAAGGTCACGCCTTCTACGTCAAAATCGCCTCTGTTATGGGAATTTCCAAGCACAATAATCTCATTTTCCCGCTGTTTTGCACTACCGCTAACATGCTTTTGCGCAAGCTCGCACACAAGATGGCGCGCAAGGTTGTAGATACCGATACTTTTTCCCGCGCCTTTTACCTGTTTAAAGCAATCAATTACAAGCTTCATCTGTCCCTCCGCAATCTCCATTGACCTTATTAGTCGATTCCTTCAACCGTTCCTACAAAATAGTCGTCCGCCTCATAAATATGAAGACCATATGTCTCTATCCCGTCCGTTTCATCGCTCCGAAAAAGATAGATACAGTTCTTGTCGGGATTTTCAAGGCTTTTTCGGGTATTCTCATTAACATTGATACCCCTTGCAAAATAGTAATTATTCATTGTCATTCCATTGTCATACGCATACTTCGCAATATGCATTATACCATTATTGTCAATATTATGCGATACCCAGACGATATGTTCAAAACCGCCCTTCTCGGAAAGCTGCGCCCAGATATCGCTCTTTAACGGTGATTCATAGGTAACTTCCCCGGCAAATGTATTTCTCTGCCCCCCAAGCTTTCCGCTGATATCAAAAATCTGCACAAATGTACAAACCGCAAGCACAATTGCCGCCACATACCGTTTTTGAAACAGCCTGTCATTGCAGACGATTACGCCAATCATGATCAAATAGCATACAGGCCAGACAATTCTGCCCGACGAACGAAACATACTCCAGTAATGCGTGAGCGTACTGCTGTCAGTAAGCACAAACAAAAGCCTGTCCCCAAGCGTCACCTCGGGCGATGCCGCAAACAGAATAAGCCCCGCAGACATCAGCACATACATGATCCCATAAATTACAAAATCTCTATCCGTTTTCCAGTTTCCAGTGCGTACCGCTCTGTATACACAAATCATAATATAGACAAGCGCGATCACAAGCAGGAAAAACACACCAAGTCCCAGATACGCAAAGCCCTCGTATTGACCGTCATGGTACGTCGTAAGGGACGGCAGAAATTTTGAGTATCCTTTTGCGTTAAAGAACCCGTTTAAGTTAAAGCTGAATGCACCAAGACCGTCGCTTCCCGCCTCTGCCCTCGTAGAAAAACCGCCAAGCAGATACGTTGTCACAAACAGACACACAGCAAACGACACACCGGGCAGTGCATATTTTAGTGAAAAACGCTTTTCTTTCAACCAGCTGCAAAACACAAAGCCGCACAAAAACGCGCCGCACATCGGCAACAGGTACATATGAACTGAACCGATATATGCGCCGACCAGTCCCCAGTAGAGCGTTGTCTTTTTAATATCCGTATAAATACTGCTATGACGCACAAAGAGATAAATCGCAAAAAGAATAATCCAGTGACCGCCAAGCGCCGTATGGCGAAACATTTTCTCGATCACAACCGGCGAAAGAATAAAGAGAATGGAGCCAATTAAAATCTGCCCCTTTCCCACATGAAGCGCATTCAGAATTTTCGCCGCCAAAAGCCCCTGCAGCATAAAACAGACAAGACCCCACCAGCCGAAATATTGAAACGCTTCAGGTAAAATCGGCGATAACAGTTTAAAAAAAACTGCAAAAAGCGGAATTGAATCCGTATATATCACTGAACTGTAATCAGGATAAGCTAACCTATTTGTAAGACCAATCGGAAATGTCCAGTCGCCTTTACGAAAGAAGCACCAGCCCAAATAATGCTGCGTCAGATCGCCACGGTTTAACAGCCAATCGACATAACACGGATTCAGAACACGTATGCCGTAGACTGCGATAAAACAGAGTGCTCCCAACAGCATCGTCGCAATATATATAGTTTTTGTCTTAATATTGATTTTATCCGATAACATTTGAATCCTCATTCAAAAATAACAGTCCAATCAGCACAGGCACCATACACATCGTCGGCATCGCATATCGAATACAGGTGTTTACGGGAGAGATCAAGCATACCAGAATGTTTACAGTGGGCAGTATTACTGCAATTAAAGACCGATACCTCTTTTTGGCAAACAAATACATCGCCGCAAACAGCACGCACCATGTATAAAAGCCGCAACGGTACAAAAGACCGATGCCCGGCAGGTATTCCGCCTTGCTTACCTGCTGAAGAAGAAAACGTGCAGGCTTTAACCATTTGACCTGTCTGTACGCATGCATTCCATTGGTCAGCATATTCCGCTCAGCCTCGTAAAAACCTGTTCCCTCCTTATACGGCTTTACCTCCGGATAATAATAGCCATATGAGCACTCGAGGAATGTTTTGACATAGGACATAGGATGCCGCCGAAACTGCGCAAACCATACTTTAAAATATTCTCCCTTAATCTCGGAGAACTCTTTATTTGTATGATCCGCCGAATGAGATTCCGAAAGCTTTAAGCAGTTTTTCACCCAGTCCGCAAGCTGTGGATTGTAAACCTTTACCATCTCATCATAGTCAAATATCGTGTTTAACAGCACCCGCTCCTCTTTTGTCACGTCCTCTGGATAATCCTGACCATATTTTGCGGTCTGCTGAAACAGGATACAGTAGGTATCCTCCTTTGTGTCCAGACTGATCACGCCAAGCGCCGGATATAAGCCATTGTTTAGTATTGCATTGATAAGCAGCATCATGCATGTCCCTGCAATCAAAAGTGCCCGTTTTCCCTTCGCAAAACAGATTACAAACGGAAGCGCAAATAATGCCACAAACACGCCATTATTTCGCGTCTGCATCATTAGTACGGCATAGACAATCAGCAGAACAAAGTTTTGCTTCCTGCTCCAGAACCAATCGCTGTCAATCAGACAGGATATCAACTGTAAAGCAAACAAGAGTGTCAGCGGATAGTAAAGGGTGTCTTTTATGACTGTCACATCAAAGATGCACCAGACCGTAAAGGCCGCATAGTAGATAAGACTTCCCCACCGTATCCAATAAGGCAGCCGCAAACGCTTATAGAATTCACATACCTTTGCCACTGCAAATGCGGAGAGTAGTGTCTGCATCAAAGGTATCACAAACATTCCGATATTTGGTATCCCCCACTCCTGCGAATACCATGCTATCGCGCCATACAGATAACTGATCAGCGGCGGATGATGATTGGTAAACGGTTCCGTACCGAAAAAGCAGCAGATTTGCGCACCACCGTCCCACGACATTGAACACGGATAAAACGCAATCAGATAGGGCAGCCGGCATAAGATCACAACAAGCATCACGCCTGACAGGACATGCTTCTCGAAAAGCCACTGCGTAAGCACGCCTGTTTTATGCATGATCTGCTTTTGGGAAACGTTGTCTATTGTATTGAACAAAAACGCTGTCACAAGATAAAATAACGGTAGATATCCTAAAAACAAAAGAATCGCAAACAAACCATATTTTAAATCGGATTCAGCCATCTGCGCTTTTCCGACAATCATAAAAACAGTAAGCAATACCGCAGTAATCACACCGCATACTTTTTCTCGTCTGCCCTCGCTAATAAAAATTTTCTTTTCTACAATCCACTTTCGATACAACATCCAAACTACAACAAACGCAATTAACTGTGGTATTCCGTCGCCGTTTAATGCCATTGACAGATTACCGGTAGATTCCACGTCAGCAAAAAGCGCCACCGTTGTAAGCATTGATGCCGCCAAAGCAAGCAGCTCATTGATCAGCCTTTTCATACGCCCCCCTATTTCGAAGTACTTTTCCACAATCGTTCATAATGTGCAAACGTTTTATATCCAATCCCTTTCATATTCTCCTATAAAACAAATAATGCATACCATACTTACTCCAGTCTCATAGTATCAAATGCTACCGACAGCACTCTCCGATCTGCATTCGTCCGATCAATTTGATTGGGCGTTACTGCATTTGGAAATACCATACGAATGATCAGCTTGTTATTCTCTATCCTATTTTTTGGTATTGTTACAACATTCTCTTTGTGTATATCAGCCTCTGTACAAGTGACTGTTGCTATTTTATGACCATTTGCATATATCCGCATATTTTGCTCATCATTATACACTTTAGAATAAGTAAAATGAAAATCCAAATCTCCTTTTTGATAATCCGTTAATTCAAAACAAATACTTAATTCATTACTTGCTGTCGCTGCTCCGTTCTCCTTGTACAGACGATAATTTATCTGTTTTGCATAGTCATTTGACAGATTGTAATCAATCGCTTCTCCAATCTTATAATTGATGCGATTGATCTCATAGGGATCCCATACTTCGCATTTATCCGACTCTTCCGCTCTATCCGAAACGAAAAGCCTACAACAGCTTATATCTTCATCCCATTCATCATCTATATAATTTCTGATTCTAATACCATTATCAATTGTATGAAGCCTTTCTACATCGCTGTCATCTGTAATATCATAAACTGAAGGTCCATAGTGCAAATACCCCCCCCCGGTGTTCTCCGCCATCGTAGCCAGTACATTCCTAAAATGTATTGGTGCGGAATTGTATTCAAAACCATGTTGTTCATAAGGGCGTTTTATGATAACAGCCGGATTTGCTTCCACATTATTATTCTCGTGTCGTCCATGATCTCCAGCAATAATAATAGTGCTTGCATCATATACCCCTGCTTTTTTCATATCTTCAATATACTGATATACTATTTTCATCACACCCTGCAACTGTTGCTGTTCTGTGACAGAATCTTTTTCAACAGTTTCAATATTCTCATTCAAATTATACGATTTATGAACGCCATTTAAATGATACAAACGAAATGTTTTTTCATACTTAACCTGCAATTCTCCTGCTGCCTGCATATCCTCATAAAATTGCACGTCTTTAATTTTATAACGTGTATTTGTGTTCTCAATCGTATCCATCATCGTATCCGTCGTCAGCCAAAACTGCTCTTTCAGAAATTGTGGCATTACATAAAAATTTACCAGTTTATATAGTTGTCTGCCAAATTCAAAATAATCTCCAATCCAGACACTGTTTGTAATCTCATAGTTGTCTGCTATCCCATCGCAAATACCCGGAAATGAACCAACTGTCGAATAAAAACGTACATCATAGCCATTTTCATGCAAATCATCAAATAAGACCGCTTCCTCCCATACTTCTTTTTTGTATTCCTCTATAGGCTGCATCGGATCATACTCCACTCCTGTTATAAGAAGTGGCATTGCAAGCTGCGTGGGCGCTCCCCCTGATACTGCATTATCAAAAAACGTAAAATCATCTAATTTCCCTTCTGCATAAGCATCAGAGACGAGATATTCTTTTAATGATGACGACTGCAAGGTATCTAAAATAATTACAACAATATTTTCCTCTGAACCGATTGTAAACTCCCCTTCTTTGGAAAATCCATGATTTGCATTATCATTTAATCTATTAACCATTACTAATGTAACCAATGATATCATCTGCACTGCACTTAAAAAAAATGCGATATACTTTATGATCTTTTCTGTTTTCTCTTTATAACGCAAAGCTAATCCAAATGTTATAAAAATGCATAAAAACCACACACTGGCACTCATTACATTTTCAAAAGAATACGCAGACCAATCTATTTCTGTTCCATCTAACGGTGGAAATGCGGGATTCAAAAAATTTCCCTGAATATATATCGCAAGTGCAATTCCAAATAGAAATGCTATATAATAAGTTACTGTCTTTTCATTTGTGATGCATAATGCGGCTAAATTCAAAAACACAGGGATCATCACTGTCACAAATAAAATGACGGGTATTATTAAAATGTACTGAAAGGAAAATTCGTTTATGTTTTGCAAAAACAAGGAACTAGGTGTAAGAATGGCATACGTTATTACGAAAAATAAACCAGCAGGTAAGATTCTTTTTATCGTGTTTAGACACATACGAACTGACCAGTCTGTCCTACGTATATTATTTAAACTCCAGACAAGTACCGATGCTAATACGAGTCCCAACACAAGCCACTTTATTTTAAATCTTAAACTCATTTCAAACAGATTGAACTTTCTCATTCCGATCATCCACAGTGCACCGAATATCAGAACATCAATAAATGCCGCATAAGACAGAATAATAAGCAGTATCTTCTTCCAATTCATCTTTTTGTTAAGTACGCAATGTAACAGAGCTGCCACTAATCCTGGCATAATAAGAATTATACACTCTAACATAATTTGCACCAAACCTTCCCAGCATAATCCTGTCTATACTAAAAAATCATACCCCTAGTTTATCACTTTAAACTCTGAAAGACAACCTAAACATTATTTGGATCCCCACACACTGATCAATGCCCTAACCCATGTGAAATTTTGTGGATACATCGGTTTAATCCCTTTTCATTCCTAACCTAATCTGTTACAATAAATCAAGCAAAAATAGAAAAACGCCACTATTCTTATGCAATTATGTAATTATGAAAGAAATCAGCCCATACAAGGAACACGGTTATTAATATGCGAAAAAAATTAATTCTTATACTGCTGGTGCTCTTTGTCACCTTTTATATCTCACAAAACCTATATCAGCTAAATCTTATCCAAGGGGAATCGATGTATCCGACCTACAAAAATCTCCAATTTACGCTTATAGACAAACGTGCCTCTGATTTTATGTGCGGTGATGTCATTATCTTTTATTGCCCTGGACTTGACTGTACTATGGTGAAACGTATTATTGCGGTTCCGGGCGAAACGGTTCTGATCTCAGACGAAAATGTACTTGTAAACGGCGTTCAGAGTCCGTATGTGATCGGAAGTGTTGATTTTGGTGGCATTGCGTCCACTGCGCTTTCGATCGGTGATGACCATTTTTTTGTAATGGGTGATAATCACGCACAAAGTAAGGACAGCAGATATGAAGAAATCGGTTGTATCGACCGCAAAAACATTATAGGACGCCTTATTCCAAATCGTCTTCCCAAACACTGACGGAAGAACGAAGCGAAATAGGCGTCCCCCTTTTATTTACGATTTTCATCGTAGTCCTTCAAACATTGCACCAAATAGTCATTTTCCTCTCCGCGTCTGACTGCCAGGCGAATATACTGTTTTCCGTTTCCAATCTTTTCAGACAAATCTTTGATCAGTATGTTTCTTCCCAATAAATAGTAGCATAACGCATCGCTTTTGACCCCCTCTGTAAGCTCACACATAATATAGTTTGCCTGAGAAGGTATGACTCTGAGGATAGACAGCTGTTCCAGTTTTTCCGCAAATTCCTTGCGTGCACGTTTTATTTTATCAATCGCCTTCACATAATTTTTGTGATATTTTTCTGCAATCTGCATATAGAATTCGCCAAACGAATTAATATTCCAAATCGGTATCTTCTGCTTTACCTGCTTAATCATATCTTTATCCGCACTCGCCATCACACCAAGACGCGCGCCTGGAATACCATATGATTTTGATATGCTTTTGATAACATAAAGCCCATCGCCATATCGCTCCAACGCTTCATCAGAAATCAGTGTCAATTTCTCCAAGGAAGCTCCATTATCAACAAAATCCACAAAACTCTCATCAATAATAAGCTTCATTTTCTGTTGTCCACACCATGCGATCAGCCGTTCAAGATCCTCCCGACCGATATAGCTGCCACTGGGATTATCCGGATTGATTACTGTCAATATATCTACCGGATTCTGAGTGAAAAACGCAATAATATTATCAACCGAATACGAAAAATCCTCACTGTTCACATTCATATAAACACTGTTTTCTTCACAGTATCGATTCGGATATTCCTCAAATGTCGGACGAATAAATCCCGCCTTTCCTTCCAATCTTTCCAGCAATATCTGAATCAGCTCGGCAGCTCCGTTTCCGATCACAATATGCTCCTGATCCACACCAAAATTTTTAGCCGCAATCAGACTGTTTACCCGCATTCCCGACGGATACTGCGTCAGCAATGTTTCAAAATTCGCCTTCATCTCCTCCACCATTTTTTCGGGCGGATAAAAGGGGTTTACCAAATAGCAGAAATCAAGCAGCTTCGGATAACGCCAGTATCCTCCATACCGTCCTGATATTGCCTTATATTTCTTTTCATCGCTTTCCGCAAAAAGGCTGTTTGCAATATCCAGATCCTGAATGTCATCAATCTCGTACCACGTCTGTCCCTCCAAGCGTTTTGCACGGATCTCCTTTGTGTCGAG